>JAGXSD010000064.1 GCA_018333955.1 Erysipelotrichia bacterium | reverse complement strand
GGAGGCATCACTGCCATCCACATACACATCATCGGCTTGAATTCTCACACTGGAGTAAAAGGCTTCATGATCTCTTAGAATGACTGGATCACCATTAGCACATATGAAGATGTTTTCAGCAGGTACACCAACTTCCATCGCTGTTTTAGAATGTTGAATGAGCATCTTATATTCACCATGGACTGGCATGAAGTATTTAGGTCTGAACAATTGAAGCATAAGTTTTTGCTCATCCGCAGAGGCATGTCCT
Organism: Erysipelotrichia bacterium; assembly: GCA_018333955.1. Taxonomy (GTDB): domain Bacteria; phylum Bacillota_I; class Bacilli_A; order Erysipelotrichales; family Erysipelotrichaceae; genus UBA6182. The sequence continues at coordinate 4,464 of JAGXSD010000064.1, read as the reverse complement.
GTAGTATGAATGGAGTTTAATGGAGAATTGGTTAAGACATTAGCACCCGCTCGTGTTAATAGATTGACCACCTTGTTCACAGAATCACTGTTACCAGGAATAGGGGAAGATGAGAACACAACCGTATCTCCAGGAATGACTTTAATGTAGCGATGTGTTCCTGATGCGATACGAGATAAAGCAGCTAACGCTTCACCTTGTGAACCCGTAGAGATAACACATAGTTTCTCTGCAGGGATATGGTTGAGTTGATCTGGTGTGATGAAATGTTCAGATTTTGCTCTAATGTGTCCTAGTTTTAATGCGATGTCCACCACATTTTCCATGGAACGACCAAACACAATGATTTTACGATCACATGCGATCGCAGCTTCAATGATTTGTCTTACACGATAGACATTAGAGGCAAAGGTTGCGACAAGCAAGCGTCCAGGGGTTTTACGAGTAATCTCAAGAATGGATTGAGCTACCTTCTTCTCTGAAATGGAGAATCCTGGAACACCTGAGTTGGTAGAATCACTCATGAGGATATCAATGCCGGTTTGTCCTAAGAAGGCCATGACTTGATAATCAGAATTATCACCCACAGGAGTAAGGTCAAATTTGAAATCACCTGTATGGGCAATGCGACCATTAGGAGTGTTGATGATTGCTCCTAATGTATCAGGAATGGAGTGAACAGTATTGAAAAAGCCAACAATGAAGTGTTTGGTTTGAACCCGTGAGCGGTTGGTGATGATTTCTATTTCCACATTCTTGTGTAAACGCCGTTCTTCTAGTTTTTTATTGATGAGGGCTTTCGCAAATCGTGGAGCATAAAGGCGTGGAATTTTAACCACTTGCAAGAGAAAAGGAATACTACCTATGTGGTCTTCATGACCATGGGTGATGATCAAGGCTTTGATTTTATGTTGATTTTTTATGAGATGAGAAAAATCAGGGATGACATAGTCTACACCCCACAAGGATTCATCAGGAAACATGACTCCAGAATCAATAATGATGATTTCATCGTCATGTTCAATGACATACATGTTTTTTCCAACTTCGTGTAATCCCCCAAGGGCATACACTAAGGTATCACTGCTTAATGGATGAGATAACTGTGGTGAAGGAAGAGAAGACTTAGTCAATGAGGGTTGCATTGTCTTTTTCTTTCCATGGGTCGGTTTTGTTGATTCGGTCATAAAATAGTACTCCTAGTAGATGGTCATATTCGTGTTGTAATACGATGCCAATATAATCACTTTCTTTAATAACAACTTCTTGATTTTTTAATACGTCAAATGCTTTAAATGTAACCCTTTCGTGTCGATACACTAATCCTTCATAGATTTCTTCGATAGAAAGACAGCCTTCGCCACTGGAAAGTGCACATTCTCTTTTAGAATGAGCGATAAGTTTGGGATTGACTAAAAGATATTCAATAGTTTCTACTTCATCTTTGTCATCTAACATATCTACACTAACAGCAAAGATTTTTTTATTAATCCCTATCTGAGGAGCAGCAATGCCGACAGCAGGTTTTAGTTTTTCTTGTTCTGCTTTGATAGGATCTCTTGATTCTCTCACATAGGTGAGTAATGACATCGCAAGATCATAATCTTCTTTGGATAGTGGAAGGGGAACATCCTCACTCTTGACACGCAACAAAGGATGTGGATCCACAATAATAGTATCAGTATTAATTTTCATGTGAGCCTCAATAATAGTTGTTATGAGTATTGTAGCAAGAATCCTGCTTATTGTATAGTGATTGACTGTGCAAAATTACAGTGGCTTTGATACAATAAGAACATGAAATCTCTATTTTCTTTAAAACTTGCCCGATATTCCAATAGTCTATTACACACATGGATTATTTTATTTTCTTTATATGGAACCTTAATGGTACTAAGTGCATCGATGAACAGTGCTTCTACCATTGAGTCATTGATGGGTGTTGCGATACGTCAACTACTTTTTTTAGGATTGGGTTCACTTATAATGATCAAGATTTCGCAATGGATGAACTTTAAACTATTGAAGAAATGGGTTTTTATACTTTCAATCATCATGATTGGTGTTTTGTGTCTTCCACTTTTGTTTGCTCCAGTGGGAGGAGCACAAGCGTGGATTCGTTTTCCTGGTGGATTGAGTTTACAACCTTCTGAGTTTGCAAAGGTTCTTGTGGTCTTATTATTTGCGTTATATGGAGGAGATGTTCAACGAAAGGACATCTCGTTTTGGACCGTTTTAAAATGGCCAATCCTCTTTACGATGATCTTTGTTTTCATTGTCTTGGTTTTTCAAAGTGATCTTGGATCAGCGGTCATTTTGTTCGCTTTAGGATGGATGAGCATGATGATGCTTTCAGGACCAACCATGAAGTGGGTAAAACTATGGATGTTTGTGTTTACCCTATTAGGATTAGCGCTTATTGTTTACTTACTCACACCTGGTGGTATTGCATTCTTATCCTCATTACCGATTCCACGATACATGCTAAATCGCTTTATTGATATGCTTAATCCGGTAGAGCGAAGATATGATTCATCGTATCAGCTTTTTAACTCTTTGATTGCTTTTTCAAAAGGAGAATTATGGGGTATTGGATTGGGTCAATCCATTCAAAAACTAGGGTATTTACCCGTTGCGACATCCGATTATATCTTAGCGGTGATTGTGGAAGAAACGGGTATTGTTGGCTTTATGATTGTGTTTGTTAGTTATGTTTCGATGATGATCATGTTGTTGATTCATGCTTTAAAGATTAAGTATGAGAAGTATAAACTGATTCTCTTTGGTAATGTGATGTTTTTAATGTTGCACTTTATCCTTAATGTTGGTGGAGTCAGTGCTGCAATTCCACTGACAGGTGTTCCACTGTTAATGATATCCGCAGGAGGAAGTTCGCAACTTGCGATAATGATGATGTTTGGATTCTCTCAAGCAGCCATACATCAAGATGCTTTAGAAAGAAGGAAAACCTCTCATGAGAATCATCTCCGGCAGTCTAAGATCCTTAAAACTTCAGACACTCTCCTCGACAACCACGCGGCCTAGTTCAGATCGTTTAAAAGAATCCTTATTTAACGCGATGTTCATGCGATGTGATTTCCAACGTTGGTGTGATATGTTTGCGGGTAGTGGTGCGATTGGGCTTGAAGCTCTTTCAAGAGGGGCAAAAGAAGTGGTGTTTATTGAACAAGACCGCTCAGCGTATCAGATCGTAAAAAACAACATTGAAACATGTAGGATGCAGAATCAATCAGTATTAATTCAAGATGATGCACTCTCTCATGTTCAAAACAAAGAGCATGGACTCTTTGATGTGATCTTTATGGATCCTCCATATGATTATGATCTTAAGAGTTTGGTGGATGTCTTAGTTAAAAGGCCGTGGTATGATAAAGATACACTCTTTGTGTTTGAGCGCAGAGCAAGTGAAGACATGACCTGGTGTGATGAACACTTCATCATGATTAAACAAAGAAAGGTAGGGCAATCACAGTATGTGGTTGCTAAGATTCGTGTATGAAACGAGCCATGTATCCTGGAACATTTGATCCAATCACAACCGGACATCGAGATGTTATTTCTAGAGCAAGTAAATTGTTTGATGAAGTGGTTGTGGTCATTATGCAAAACCCGAATAAAAAACCACTTTTTAGTGAAAGAGAACGATTGAACATGATCAATGAAGTATGCAAACCTTTCATGAATGTCAGTTGTACGATTGGTACAGGACTTACTGTTGATTTTGCTAAGCAAATTCATGCTTCTGTGCTAATTCGAGGTATTCGAGCTGTGATGGACTATGAAGTTGAACTTCAACAAGCCACCGCTAACATGATTCTAAATCCTAAGATAGAGACCATTTTCTTATTAACAAAGCCAGAATTTTCTTTCATGTCTTCATCGGCTGTTAAGGAAATTGCTTCGAACAAAGGGGACTTAAGGCCGTTTGTTCCTGCAGAAGTTTTAAAATGTGTTCAAGATAAATTCAAGGAGGTTAAATGAAATATAGTAAACCTGATCAATCCAAATTAAAAGAATTGTTATCTCCCTTGGCTTACCATGTCACTCAAGAGAATGGGACAGAACGTCCATTCACAAGTGAATTTGAACATAATACTCAAGAGGGGATTTATGTCGATATCGTGTCTGGAGAACCGTTGTTTTCATCCAAAGATCAGTTTGATAGTGGATGTGGATGGCCTTCATTCACCCAACCTATCGCCACTGTGGTAAGGAAGAATGATTTTTCACATTTCATGTTTCGTACTGAAGTGCGAAGTTTATTGGCGGATTCTCATTTAGGGCATGTGTTTGATGATGGCCCAAAAGATAAAGGTGGACTTCGCTACTGCATCAACGGAGCTGCTCTTCGTTTTATCCGTAAAGAAGATTTGAAAAAAGAAGGGTATGAAGAGTATCTTCATTTGTTTGAATCATGAACTATCAAGTCGCCATATTAGTGAA
>JAGXSD010000063.1 GCA_018333955.1 Erysipelotrichia bacterium | reverse complement strand
CCCGTTCGCCACTAAGATGAAAGCAAGCTTTCATCTTCGTTCGACTTGCATGTATTAGGCACGCCGCCAGCGTTCATCCTGAGCCAGGATCAAACTCTCCATTTGATTAGCTCATTTTTATACTCTAGCTATGTGTTATCCACCTCTTGACGAGGTTTCTTCTTTTTACTTGACATTTCTAATTAACTCTCGTTAATTAGTTAAGTTTGTACTTGTTGTTTCCTATTTAGTTTTCAAAGATCCATGTTTTTGCGACCGCCGTTATCAGCAGCGCTTGTACATAATACCAAAGCCACCTAATACTGTCAACCACTTTTAACCACTTTTTCAAAAGAATTTTATAAATGCCAAAAACCCTCTTAAAAACTTCATTTTTATAAAAAAATAAGCTTCAACTTTCGTGAAGTTAAAGCTTAATGGGTTTAATTTCGCAATACATCATGATTGGAATTTTACCTATAAAATGTTGATGCACCATGAGATCACCCATCATTGTGTCTCCACCCATGCCAGGATCACAGCGATCATACTCTTCCATGTGAGTAATCATCAGATTGTTGTTTGCACAAGCGTTGATGATTTGACTCATCATGATCGGTTTAAATCCATTCTTAGCTACTGTTGGCTCACCAGCATATCCACCAATGTCTTCATTGACTTCCACATCAAAATGAAAGTATGGATATTTAATGAGACTTTGACCTTGAGGTAGTCCTTCTTCATCAAAAACATAATAAAAAGGATGCGTATCTAAAACGATGATTTTGCCATCATCTTTAATACAATGTCTTAAACCTTTAGCCCAATCATTAAGATCCATCAGCCATCCTAACACACCATCAAAAGTAATGATCATATCAAACTTCTCATCAAGAACTTCCCAAAGTCGAGTGGCATCTCCTATGACAAATGTGATATCTTCATTGCAATCATGCGCAAGCTTTTTCGCAAAATGAATATTATCTGGCGCAAAATCAACGCCGACCACTTGCGCCCCTAATCTTGAAAGTAGAATTGAATCTGCTCCTGTATTACATTGAAGATGAAGTACTTTTTTTCCTTTAATATCATTTAGATGCGGTATTAATAAAGGATTAAGATGAATTTTGTTCTCTTTAAATTGTTGACTAAAGCGAAGATAATGCTTCTCTGCTAAGGTATTCCATGCATCACGATTCATTTCTATCCATGCACGAATACTCATACAATAATATCCCTCCTTTTAAATCCAATCCATGTTATCAATAATAAGGTCCCACTAATCAATAAGATAAGCCCGCCTTGAACCAATACTGATTCATTGAGTACAATTTTATCCGCATCAAATAAGGTATGAAGTGATAAAAAACGTGTCCATGATAGTTCGTCCCCCAATCGAGCAACCATATCTAAAACCATCGACGTCAGTGGCAATCCAATAATAGCTCCTAAGGCTAAAGATGCGGAAGGCAATAAGGCTGAACAAAGAAACATAAGCATTCCCATCATCGCATGAAATCCAAATAAATAAACATTGATGAAGATAAAGCGTGAGTCTAAAGTCACTCCTTCAAACATAACACTGGATAATAGATATGATATGAATGTTAATGTTGTAATCATCACTGCCAATAAAACAAGATAAGTCACGATGGCATTCATGAGTAATGCGGTTCTTGATTTACCACTAGTGAGTAAATGAGTCATTGAATGATTATCAATGGTTTTCGCAATAACATTATAGGTATACATCATTGAAAAAATTAATGGAAATGTCATGGCTAAAAAACCATAATAATATCCAGATAAAAACCCAACAAATGAGAAATCCACCATTTGAAAGTTAAGTGCTTTAATCATCGCTTCTGGAAGTACTTCAATATAGGACATCATCGCATCAATACTAATTGGATCAAACATCATCATAATCGTTGACATGTAAAAAACCAAAACGGATGTAATCGCAATAAATACAACTTTATTTGAGTTAACTAAGTGTTGAATGTATTTAATATTCATTATTTTGCACCTCGATCATAGATGGCATAAAATTGCTCTTCTAAAGATTGTTCATGATATTTAAAGTCTAAAACAGTATATTTCTTTAAGACATCAAATAATGGTGTTAAATGTCCTTCAAGTTCAATAGTAAGTTGATGTGGTGACACGGCCATGATTTTAAGTCCATGAAAATCATTGATATCCACTTCTTGTTCGACTTCAACCATGATCTTTTTAGCTTGCTTCATCATCAGTTCTTCAATACTTAAAACACTCACAAGTTGTCCTTCTTTAAGCACTGCCACATCATCACACACTTTGAGTATCTCATCAAAATAATGAGATGATAAAAGCATTGTTTTACCTTGTTTTTTAAGTTTTAATAATTCTTCCACAAGCGTAACCTGTAAAAGAGGATCTAGACCACTTGATGGTTCATCCAGAATTAAACACGTAGGGTTATGCATCAGTGCTAAGATGAGTCCTAACTTTTGCTTATTGCCTTTTGAATAGGTTTTAATTTTCTTATTAGGATTAAAATCAAATACTTTCATATAGTAGTATGCTAAATCCAGTGAACACCCTTTTAACGATGCCATAAGTTTAATATGATCTAAAGCACTTATATTTTCTAAAAAGGATAATTCTCCTGCCACATATCCAACTTGTAAATGATGAAGGGTATCTTCAAATGGATTGACTCCCATGATTGTTACGCTTCCTGATGATGGTTTGATAAATCCACTAATACAGCGACATAATGTGGTTTTACCTGCTCCATTTGGACCTAATAATCCTAAGATTTTTCCTTCATTTAACTGAAGGCTAACATCTTTTAGTCCAATCTGTGAACCATAGTTATACGAACAATGCTTTAATTCAATCATATTTCTTCTCCTTTATAAAATATGATAACCATGTTTGATTCATGGATTTATCCTTTCTCAATGAGTATCCTCCTTGAGGAAAGAAGGTTAGTTCACTAATCTTAATTCCATGAGGACTACACATAAAATCAATTCTTACAAACTCAAAAGGCTCAGCAAGTATCTCAGATACTCGAATCATCTCGGGTAGTTTATCAAGATAGGTAAGTTCAAAGTGATCTTCTCGCCCTGATGCGAATGGATAATGAATGACTTCACCCTCTCTATTAAGCATACATCGTGATTTTTCATGATTATTGAGTGACACTTGAATGGTTTCAACACGACCATTAAAACATAATGCTTTATAGTCTTGAACTTGAGATAAATCATCAAGCATGGGCTCAACAATCCATCCTGGAGTTCCCTCATAATTGCGTTCTCGATACAACAAATAATGTGGCACATGCTTTAATATTAAATGATCAATTTCTTGATATGAATTAATAATGAAATTATGTTGTGATCCTAGTGTGGGTTTAATGATAAATGGGAGTGGTAGTGATTTCAAATCTTCTTGACTTAAGGTTTCTTTACTCAGCAAGGTAGGTACCACCCACTGTTCACCAATCTTCGAAGTAATCCACTGCTTTGCTTGAACTTTATGAGTGTACTTAATGAGTTCTCTAACATTCTTTTTAAGCTTTAAGACCATAAAATATTCACTCATGGTCTTTGGATTTTTTAAGTCAGGAAAAAAACCGAGATGAAAGTGATGTTGAACGATGATGTAGAGACGATCTGGAACAATGGCTAAAAGACGAATAATGATCCATTTTAGTTGTGATTTCATAGGGATATTTTAACATTTCCACATCAATAAAAAAACACCGATGAGATCATCGGTGTAGTAAATTAAGCTTTTTTAACCAACCATTTATCTTTGAAGATATAGGCAAGAACTCCAGCTAAGGCAAGTAGAGTTACTCCACCCCATAATACGAGTTGATTAGATCCATAACTAGCGGAATCCACTAACACTACAAGTGTTTTTCCTTCTACAGTAATACTATCTCCACTCACTCGCGCAAGTGAACTTTCGCCAGCTTTTTCTCCATTCACAACCACAACCCATCCTTTTGCAGGAAGTGTAAATGTAGTGGCTTCTTCATTACCATTAATTAATACCGCGATGTTCTTCCAAGTTTCCTCAGGAGCATCAGTAATCGTATAGGCTACAGTGTTGGATGGTGAATCTAGGAATGTTAAATGTTCACGAATTAAGTCAGCACTTGGCATTCTAAACGCCGCATGGTTTTTTCTTAAATTTATTAATCCTTTAAAATAATCCACATGACTCATTTGAGTATCTTTATCCGCCCAGACCAATTGGTTGATTGAATCTGGAGATTGATATGAATTATGGTCCCCAAACTTGGTTCTCATCCACTCACTTCCGGCATGAATAAATGGAATTCCTTGAGAAGTTAGCACAATCGCATTCGCAAGACGATGCATTTGGGCAATTTCATTTTCACTAGCTTCAGGATTAGTCGCCATGAGTTTATCATAAAGTGTTAAGTTATCATGAGCTTCCGCATAATTTATGGTATGATGCGGTTCTTTCGCCCAGAATTTTGTGGAGTAAAGAATATTGGATGATGATACCCCTGGATGTTGAACACTTCCAACAATGCCAAATCGAATCGTATTTTCAAGGCTTAGTTTTCCATTCACGAAGCCTTTATCAGTGTCGATAAATACACTTCCCTTAAGGCCATCACGCATATCATCAGAGAACACCGCAATGCGATCTAGTTGAGCTGCATTAATCTTTAGGGCTTTATCTTTATCAGGAAGTGGTGAATTGCCCCCAGTCCAACCTTCTCCATAGATAAGAATGTTAGGATTCACTTCATCAAGGGCTGCACGAATCATATTCATGGTTTCAATATCATGTAATGCCATAAGGTCAAATCTAAATCCATCAATCTTATATTCAGTAGCCCAGTATACTACTGAATCAATAAAGTGTTTTCTTACCATGGATCGCTCAGAAGCAGTTTCATTACCAGTCCCTGAACCATTGGAGAATGAACCATTATCATTAAAGCGATAGTAATAGAAAGTCACAATCTTAGAGAAATCACTATCTGCGGATGCTCCAGTGTGATTATACACCACATCCATGACCACACGAATGCCAGCACTATGAAGTGATTGCACCATTTGTTTAAATTCATTAATTCTTACTTCTCCATTAAATGGATCGGTTGAATAAGAACCTTCAGGGACATTGAAGTGTTGTGGATCATATCCCCAGTTAAAACGATTGTTTTCAAGCTTAGTTTCATCAATCGATCTAAAATCAAATACAGGAAGTAAATGTAAATGGGTGATTCCCATTTCGACTAAATGGTCTACTCCTGTCGCAACACCATTTGGACCCTTAGTACCGCGCTCAGTAAAGGCAAGATATTTACCTTTATTAGTAATGCCCGAGTCTGGTGAAACACTTAAATCACGAACATGAAGTTCATAGATTATCGCATCAGTAAATGGGATATCATTTGGGCGTGGTGCATTGTCCCATCCTTCTGGATTAGTTCTTGATAAATCCACCACCATAGCGCGAAGACCATTCACTCCTACTGCACGAGCATAAGGATCAACTGCTTCATTTTCAACACCATTCACATTCACAGTGTAGGTAAAATATGTCTTGTGTAAATCCCCTTCAACTTCAACACTCCACACACCAGGACCCAATGTTTTAGTCATCGTGATGGTTTGCTTAGCCTCTCCTAAGTGACCTGAATCAAATAGATTCAATGAGACCGATTGAGCGGTAGGAGCCCAAAGTCTAAACTCAGTTTTTGTAGGGGTATATAGTGCACCGAGTTCACCTTCAAAATGATAGGTTTCTTCAAATGCTTCCGTGGAAAAGACACGATTAAAGATGATTGCACTTGAACCATAATTTGGATGAGAAATTGTATAAGACTTTCCTAAATCAAGAGGTTCTTGTAAGAAGATATCCATTCTCGAGGATGTCTTACTTAAGAATTCTGCGAATAAAATACGACGAATTGGAAATGAATTTACGCCATCAGAAATCACAAAACCTTGATCTGTGCTATTTTCTTTAAGAGTTAATGGGACCGATAAAGCAATATTGACACGATCCACAGCTTCTAGTTTAGAAGATAGGAACTTAGGTGATAAATCCACATCAGAAAGATTGTAGTAAACCGTGGTATCACCTTGAACTAAATAGACATTGAGGACATTATTACGAGCTCGAGTGATGTTGATAAATCGATCTTGATCAACATCCTTCTGGGCCCATTCATTTAAACGAATTATAAATCCTGCTTCACTAGCTTTTGAAGCATCAAAAGAAAATGAAATGACAGCCCCAAAATCATCATATCCTGTGATGGGGTAAGCCGCACCTTCAGCCCCTTTTGGCCAAACCCAGGCATTCCAACCGGTATAACTATTGTCAAAGCGACGATAGTGAATATTGACTAAAACTTCTCCATCGATAATTACAACATCTGGTTTCTTATATTCTGAGGTTTCATACACTGTACTATCCCCAGATTTTAAATAGGCAACAGCTTTGCCATCCACAACTTGAATAAAGCGATCTGCATCGGTATCTTTTTGTTCCCAATCATTAAGACGAACAATGAATCCAACTTCTTTTGCTTTGGTTGTTAATTCAAATCGTGCAACTGCACCATAAGTACCTACTTCATCAAATTCATAGGATTTTCCATCTTTTCCTGGTTCCCAAATCCATAGATTCCAACCAGTATAATTTCCATCTGGACGTGAATAATGTATCTCCACACTCACGACATCGGATGCAAAAACATCTAACGTTTCAAAGAGATGAAATAATGGCAAGACAAATAGCGTCAATGCCATTGCAAGTTTTAATATCTTTTTGATCATAAGACCTCCCGGTCACAATTTTATCATAAAAGCGCTTACATCTCAATTTTAAAAATCATGTGAAAATATCATTGCTCAATTGTAAGAAACATGACGCAAGCTTGAACCAGTCTTGCATCAATGTGATATAAGCTATTGCATTAGTTTCTAGTTGGTTTATGATGTGTTTGTCACTAAGAAAGGAGACATCAATGAGAAAAATAAGCATCGTTTTAGTCCTTGTATTAGGATTTGCCGTATTCTCAGGATATCGCGCATTAGCCGCCGATGACATCGTGGATGATGTTGAGGTTGTAGAAACCATCACATGTCCAATGCATCAAGATAGAGTACAAGATTCAACTCGACCATATGGTCGTATGGGACGTATGATGAATGGATTTGCTCGAAGAAATCGAGTCAATGAAAATTTTGATCCTGAAAACTGTCCTTGCCTTAATCAAGATCCTGTTGAATAAGAAAAGCGATTGAAATTGAAGTGCACCCCATAGAGTAGACACTTAAAAAAAGTGTCTACTTTTTGTTTCGTCTTCTGCGTGTGTTATAAAAGATTAACCATGACTTCACTATTTTGATGTATTCGTCATGAGATTTGATATCATTATTGTATAGAGTTTCTTTCTTCAGTAATGAATGAAAACTCTCTATGACTGCGTTATCAAGTGGGGTTCCTTTTCTGGACATCGAAATAAGTATTCCCCTTGATTCACACACAGTCTGGTATTCAGTTGAAATATACTGAAACCCTTGATCCGAGTGGAGGACGAGTCCACTTGGATCTT
>JAGXSD010000062.1 GCA_018333955.1 Erysipelotrichia bacterium | reverse complement strand
ATCCAACTTCTCGTCAACAGTTGCACTTTTACGATGCTTATAGAAGGATGTCGTGCCTTTTTCACTCTGAGTTCTTTGGTTAGGGTTAGCACTAAGTAATCTTGAATTTCGTTGTCTAAGCCAATTGTAAAGGGTCGCTGTGGTCGGATACCCGAGGATTCTTACTACTCGTGTAGCATTCTTCTCTTGGTCAAAAAGTTCTAAAGCAATTCTGATATCTTCTTTTGCATACGAAGGCATTTTTTCTCCTTTTTAGTCCAAGTTTTTGTCCGCATCCCCTTTTGTCAAAAGATGTGTGACAATTATCGAGATATAAGTTAAAATGGTTTCGGAAGTGAACGTGTAGGAATGGGGAGTATCCAAATAGGGTGGTGGATAAAAAAGACGAAAACGTCTTTTTTTATGTTACAATGTTTCAATAACGCTAGGAAAGAGTGTATGAATCGATTTACAGCCATAGATTTTGAAACTGCCAATAAATATCCTTTAAGTGCTTGTGCCTTAGGTTTTGTTGTGTACGAAAATGGAATGGAGATCATGCGCAAGTCATGGCTAATCAAACCTCCATCACCCTATGATCTTTTTGATCCAACCAATATTAGAATCCACAATATCACACCAGCCATGGTCACTTCATCACCAAGTTTTGCGCAAATATTCCCAATGATTGAACCATATCTAAGTAATAGTGTTGTGATTGCACATAATGCAGATTTTGATCTTGGAATATTGCGAGCTCTAATGACCCATTATCATCTTGAAGTGTCGTCTATCATGTATGGTTGTACAGTTCAATTATCACGTAAAGCATTTGAAGGTTTACCAAACTATAAACTCAATACGGTAGCACAAACGTTAGGATTTCCGCTCAATCATCATGATGCTTTATCAGATGCTTTAGCATGCGCTAATATTTTACTCACGACGATGATAGGAATGAATCAATTCAACGTGTTAAATTGTTTCAGTGATTTAGGTGTAAGTATTAAGCAGATAATATGAAATCCTTTACATTTATTTCATTGTTTACATTTTCACTCAAGACTTATATAATACTTGTATCATTGAGGAAATTATGAACACATACGAAAACAATGCTTATTTTTGGCAAAAAATCGACACATTGACCTTTTCAAGTCACTTTGTGTTGTCTCAACCTAAAGGTTCGAGTCATCAAGTCTACCATAATTTAATCTATCCATTGGATTATGGTTATTTAAAAGATACCTTATCAGCGGATTCTAATGGTATCGCAATGTATAAAGGATCAATGACCACATCCATGGTCAATGCATGTGTCATTGCAGCTGATATTCTTAAAAAAGATATCGAAATCAAGTTACTTCTTGGATGTACTCCAAGTGAAGAAGAGGAAGTCCTTCGCTTCCTAAATCAAACTGAATTTCAAAAAACTGTGTTAATCCGTCGCGCTAACACAGTACCTTCATGGGCAATGAATGACTAGGCCCATTTTTTTATGATAAAATCCCAACTCACAATTCAAAAAGTAGGAATCAATGGCGAAGGTATTGGTTACTACAATAAAAAACCTGTTTTTATTCCTAAAGCTGTCATCGGAGATGTAGTGCAAGTTTCTCTAACTCTTTCAGAATCTAAAACCTATTATCAAGGTGAGATCATCTCTCTAATTGAAGCTTCTTCACAAAGAATTAAACCCATTTGTGAACATTTTGAAACATGTGGTGGTTGTGCTTTGATGCATGTTCATCAAAAAAGTGCTAATCAGATTAAAATCGATCTTGTGAAACAAGCATTAAACAAATATGCTCAAATCAATCCAGTCATTACTTTCGAAGCCAATCCTCGTCCTTTCGCATATCGTAATCAATGCAAATTTGTTTTAGGAGAAAATCCTAAAGGAATAAATAGTGGCATGTTCTCAGCAAACTCAAATGCATATGTCCCAATTACCACATGTCATGTCCATGAGTTGGATGTTGAAAGAACTCGTGTGGCTGTGGTTGCACTCCTTCAAAAACATCATGCCCCAATTTATACTCGTGCCAATCCAAAGGGATTTAGATATGTTGTGGTGCGCTCAATTCAAGGACAAACTATGGTCACCTTAGTCAGTGATCAAGCGATTGACAATGCAGCCCTCTATGATGAAATTGCGCAAATTCCAACCGTCATGAGTGTCAATGCAAGCTATAATTCTGATCGTAAATCTCTTGCGATTTTTGGTCCTAAAGTCAATTTATTACGTGGTGAAAAGAAAATGCAGTTCACTATGCATGGATTAACACTTGCCTTATCTCCAGCATCATTCTTCCAACTCAACACTGAAGTTGCTTCGTCAATGTATGCCTATGTAAGTTCTCTCATCCCTAAAGACTATACTGTTGTAGAGGCCTTTTGTGGAATTGGAGTGATGGGTTGTATGGTCGCGAAACATGTTAATAAAGTCATTGGTTTTGATTTAGACGCTTCTTCCATTGCGGATGCGAATGAAAATGCGAAGCGAAATAAACTTGATCATGCGAAATTCTATGCAAAGGATGCTTTTGAAGGTTTAAAAAATGTCGCATCATCCACTCACAAGTTTACACTTCTCGTCGATCCACCACGAGGAGGACTATCTTCTTCATTCATAAAAACCATCTTAGAAACAAAAATTAAACACGTTATCTATGTAAGCTGTAATCCAAGTACGCTAGGTAAAGATTTGGCTCTACTTAAAGAAGCTTATTATATTGATTCGGTAAAAGCGTTTGATATGTTCTCGCAAACTCCACTTGTGGAAACCGTTGTATCATTACGTCGCAGATAGGGACTTAATATGATTGGAAAAATCATTTGTAATATTGCGATAAGTATTGATGGGTATATCGCGGATGATCATGACGGCTATGATTGGATTGAAGGCCACCATGACACATCACTTGACACACATCATCCTTATTCATTTGAAAGCTTCCTAGAGAATATTGATGTTGTGATTATGGGAAGACGTTGTTATGAACTTAACATGCATGAGCAATTTAAAGATAAGCAAGTTTTGATTTTTACTTCTCAAGAAAAGAATAATGATAATCATGTTACTTTTGTATCACATCATCATGAAGAAACACTCAAAGAGTTAAAGGCAAAGGGTCATCACCTTTACATTTTTGGTGGAGGAGTTCTGATTTCAAATTTACTTCATTTAGAACTTGTTGATGAACTCATTTTGGGGATTATTCCCAAGTTATTAGGATCAGGGATTCCATTATTTCATAAAGGATATCCAAAACAAAGTTTTAAGCTAGTAGGGTCAAAGATTGAAGATGGAATTGTCATACTTATGTATGAACGGGTATAGTATTCAAACCTATAATTTTTTCTTATGTCTTAATTCATTATATATTTGGTTTAGATTAAACGTTTTCATAAAAGTATTGAAACATCACTGAGTTTTTGATAAACTTTGTTCAGCTAAACACCGTATATCCTCGCTAATAAGGTGCGAGAGTTTCTACCCGACAACCGTAAAATGTCGGACTACGATGGTTGAACACTGCATTCTTTCTGCGTGCTTCCCATCGAAAACGGGAAGTTTTTTCGTTTTTTAACGGGTTTAGCATACAGAAAGGGGAACATATTTCATGTTCGACAAATTTTTTCGTATTTCCGAAAAAGGGAGTACCGTCAAAACCGAGCTTTTAGCCGGTCTTACCACATTCTTAACCATGGCTTACATCCTTGCGGTTAACCCAGGGATTATGTCAGATGGTGGTATGCCATTTGCAGGAGCTTTCCTAGCAACGGCATTAGCTGCTGGTTTTACGTCAATCTTAATGGGTTTATATGCTAACTACCCAGTAGCACTTGCATCAGGAATGGGGCTAAATGCTTTCTTTACCTACACTGTCGTCTTTGGTTTTGGCTTATCATGGCAAGCAGCGCTTGCTGCGGTCTTTGTGAGTGGGGTCTTATTCTTAGTGATATCACTTACTGGCGTTCGTAAGGTTGTGATTAATGCCATTCCAGCTCAACTTAAACTTGCAATTGGTGCAGGTATTGGGTTCTTCATTGCTTTTATTGGTTTAAAAAATGCAGGTATTGTAGTTTCTAATCCTGCGACTTATGTAGCTTTAGGAAACTTCACTACTCCTGCAGTTGCTCTCGCATTATTTGGTATCGTAGTAACCGTTGCTTTACTTGCTAAAAAAGTTAAAGCTGGTGTGTTCTTCGGTATGGTCATTACTGCAGTGGTTGGTGTCGTTTTAGGACTAGCTGGCGTTGAAGGTATGCCTTCACTTCCTACTGCTGTATTCTCATTAAATTTAGATTTCTCAACCGTCTTTGCTTTCACGACTGGATTTGAAGAATTACTTGCTAGTCCTTCACTCATTGTCATTATTGTGACATTCTTATTTGTTGATTTCTTCGACACTGCTGGAACGTTAGTGGCTGTCGCAAATCGTACAAACTTAATTAACGAAAATGGCGAACTTGAAAACGTTGATCGTGCATTAGTTACTGATGCTGTAGGAACTATTGTTGGTGCAGCTTTAGGTACTTCAACGGTTACTTCATACATTGAATCCGCCTCAGGAGTTGAAGTCGGAGGCCGTACTGGTCTTACGGCGGTGACCACTGGAGTCTTATTCTTAGTTGCTATCGTATTTGCTCCAATCTTAGCTGTAGTTAACTCAACTGTGACGGCTCCAGCATTAGTAATCGTAGGTATCTTAATGGCTCAACAACTTGGTGGAGTTAACTGGGATGACTTCACAGCGGCTGCTTCAGGATTTGTTGCTGTTATTACCATGGTATTAAGTTTCTCTATCTCTGATGGTATTGCATTAGGTTTCATCACCTATGCGGTTGCTAAGGTAGCAAGTGGACAAGGAAAAGATGTCAACCTAGTTGTATGGTTACTCCTACCACTATTCATCATTCATTACATTTTAAAATAAACACGATTTTAAGCGGAAGACTTCTTCCGCTTAATTTTTAAATAAGGAGACCTCTATGAAAATTATACAAGAAGCCTTAACCTATGATGATGTATTACTCGTTCCAGCTTATTCAACAATAACCCCTGCATTTGTGAATCCACGACTTCGTTGGAATTCAGATATTGAGCTTCATGCTCCGATTTTCGCAGCTGCGATGGATAGTGTTAGTGAAGCCAACATGGCTATTGCCTTAGCAATTGCAGGTGGTGTTGCATTCATTCATAAAAACATGAGTATTGAAGAACAAGCGGCTATGGTGAAGAAAGTTAAATCTGTGAAGATCACTTATGAGGAACATCCTCATGCTTGTGTGAATGAACACAACCAACTGGTGGTTGGGATTGCGGTGGGAGTGGGTGAAGATACCTTGACTCGTGTTAAAGCTTGTGTTGAAGCTGGAGTCGATATGGTAAGTGTTGATTCGGCCCATGGACATTCTAAAGGAGTTATAGACACGCTTAAGGCGATAAAAGAACTCTATCCTAACATTGAACTCATTGGAGGTAATATTATCTCTAGTGAGGCTGCTTTAGCATTAAAAGAGGCTGGGTGTACTGCAGTCAAGGTGGGTGTGGGGCCTGGATCAATATGCACTACACGAGTGGTGGCTGGAGTGGGGGTCCCTCAACTTAGTGCAATCATGAATGTTGCGGAAGCACTTAAAGGCAGTGGTGTTAAGATTATTGCGGATGGGGGGATTAAGTATTCTGGCGATATCGTGAAAGCGATTGGAGCGGGTGCGGATGCAGTGATGTTAGGTTCACTTCTTGCGGGCTGTGATGAAACTCCTGGTGATCTTATTCAAGTGGGAGATAAACTCATGAAAAGCTATGTGGGTATGGGATCACTTAAAGCTATGAAAAAGGGAAGTAGTGATCGATATTTTCAAGGTGGGGTTAAAGATTTAAATAAACTTGTTCCAGAAGGAGTTGAATCATTAGTGCCAGCAAAGGGACCCGTGAGTGATGTCATTTATCAAATGATGGGGGGATTACGTTCTGGTTTAGGGTATTGTGGCTGTGCTACACTCAAAGAACTTCAAGAAAAAGCCCAGTTTGTTAGAATTACAAACAATGGTCTTGTGGAATCGCATCCTCATGATGTCTTAATCGCAAAGGAGGCACCAAACTACCGTGGCCGATAAAATACTTGTCTGTGACTTTGGAAGTCAAACCAATCGGTTAATTGCTCGTCGTATCATTGAAATGGGCGTTAAATGTGAACTTATTGCTCATGAGCATGTTTTAGAGCACCTCAAAGATGGTGATGTTAAAGGAATCATCTTTTCAGGAGGACCTCATTCTGTGTATGAAGAGGGAGCTATGATGATTGATCCACAAGTTTATGAGAGTGGACTTCCTATCTTAGGGATATGTTATGGTATGCAAATGATGACCTATCAACATGGGGGTCAAGTTAAAGCTGGGCATACAAAAGAGTATGGTAAGACCGATATGACACTAATTGGCCAATCGTTATTGACTCAAGAGATGAGTCAAAACACGTTAGTTTGGATGTCACACGGAGATCATGTGAGTGTATTAGCGCCAGGGTTTAAATCAAAGGCGTATAGTTTCAATACACCATTTGCTTTAATTGAACATGAATCAAAACCGTGGTATGGAGTCCAGTTTCATCCTGAAGTGACCCATTCTATTGAAGGGTTAACACTATTAAGGAATTTTGTATTTAAGATTGCGAAAGTAAGTCAATTATGGCGTGCTCAAGATTTTATTGAAGAAGAAATTCAAAAGATAAAAGATGAAGTTAAGGATAAACGAGTTTTATGTGCTTTATCAGGTGGGGTGGATTCATCAGTAACTGCTACACTATTACATAAGGCTTTAAAGGATCAATGCACATTTATGTTTATTGATCATGGATGTATGAGACATGAAGAAGGTGCATGGATAAAGAAAACATTTATTCAAGAACGTGGCTTTAATTTAGTCATGATTAATGCGAAAAAACGATTCTTTGATGCTTTAAAAGGAGTCATTGATCCTGAAACGAAACGAAAGATCATTGGAGAAATGTTTATCAGAGTCTTTGAAGAAGAATCTGAAAAACTTGGAACTTTTGATTTCTTAGCACAAGGAACTTTATATACCGATGTGATTGAATCTGGAACAAAAACAGCACATACGATTAAATCACATCATAACGTAGGTGGTCTTCCAGAGAATATGAAATTCAAGATCATTGAACCACTGAAAACATTGTTTAAAGATGAAGCTCGACAAGTTGGATTGCAGCTTGGGTTACCTCATGAACTTGTATATCGTCAACCATTCCCAGGTCCAGGACTTGCGATTCGTGTGATGGGTGAAGTGAATGAAGATAGTGTTAGAATTGTGAGAGAAAGCGATAAAATATTCAAAGAAGAACTTATCTCATTTGATCTTTACGATAAGATTTGGCAATCTTTCAGTGTTAATACCAATGTTCGTAGTGTTGGCGTTATGGGTGATCAAAGAACTTATGGGGTTATGGTTTCGCTGCGTGCGATTACATCATTAGATGGCATGAGTGCAGATGTGGCTCACTTGCCTTATGATTGTATTCTTAAGGTTTCTAATCGAATCGTGAATGAAGTTAAGGGTGTAAATAGAGTCACGTATGATGTGACATCAAAACCACCTGCAACGATAGAATGGGAATAATATAAAGTATTCGACACCTTTAAACTAACATTATATTGTTTCTATTCTGAACTTGAATAAAAATAACCAATGCCGTGATATTTTGATGATAAGATGTTCATCAATGATGATTGAAGAAAGAGCTCTAGTTTTAAGACGATAAAACACAGGCTCTTTTTGTTTGAATGTTTAATTCTGAGTAAATCGAATTCAAACATCATGTGAATTCTTAAAAAATGATGGTTTACTTCACATTATCATAATGTTTTTATTTTAGTAAGGATTGTTTGTGTTATACTAGTCAAATGTCAAAAAGGAGTGGTTAAATGATTGAAGTTAGAGATATTACAATGCGATTTGATTCTCGTGTTCTTTATGAACATGTTAATTTAAAGTTTACAGATGGGAACTGCTATGGATTAATTGGTGCTAATGGAGCTGGTAAATCCACTTTTTTAAGAATATTAAGTAAAGATTTAGAACCTGATTCAGGTCAGGTCGTAATTCCAGAGAACGAGACATTGTATATGTTGAAGCAGGATCAATTTGCTTATGATACATATACAGTGATAGATACAGTCATAATGGGTCATGAAGCGCTTTATCAAATTATGGATGCTAAAGATAAACTATATGCTAAAGCAGATTTTACTGAGGCTGATGGAATTCTAGCTGGTGAACTTGAAGATAAGTTTGCCGAGATGGATGGTTGGAATGCTGAAAGCGATGCCGCAACACTATTAAGTGGATTGGGAGTGGGGGTTGATTTACATGATTCACTCATGAGTGAGTTAACAGGGAGTGAGAAAGTGAAGGTTTTACTTGCTCAGGCTTTATTTGGACAACCGAATACGCTTCTTCTTGATGAACCCACAAACAACCTTGATGTTAAAGCAGTAGCTTGGTTGGAAGAATTTCTAATCAACTACAAGAATACAGTGATTATAGTTAGTCATGATAGACACTTTTTGAATAAGGTTTGTACCCATATCGCAGATGTGGACTTTGGTAGTATTAAAATATTCGCAGGCAATTATGATTTTTGGTATGAATCGAGTCAACTATTATCAAGGCAGTTAAGAGAAAGTAATAAGAAGAAAGAAGACAAGATCAAAGAATTAGAAGATTTTATTGCGCGGTTCTCTGCAAATGCTTCAAAGTCAAAGCAAGCAACTTCACGAAAGAAAACGCTTGATAAAATTGAACTTGATGATTTAAAACCAAGTGGTAGAAAATATCCATTTATTGACTTTAAGCCTGAAAGAGACTCAGGAAAATCAGTAATTTTTGTTGAGGAAGTATCTAAACAAACAGATACAGCACGGTTAGAAAACATATCCTTTTCGCTTATGCAAGGAGATAAAGTATTAATTTTAGGGGATCCTTTAAAAACGACTTTACTGTTAGATATTTTAGATGGAAAAATAACACCTGATAGTGGGAGTGTTTCATTGGGACAAGCTGTAAGGAAATCATACATTCCCCGTGATAATCGTGAGTTCTTTGAAAGCTCTCAATCGATTTTAGAATGGTTATCCAAGTATACTTCAATTGATGATCTTTCTTACATTCGTGGCTTCTTAGGACGAATGCTTTTTAGTGGGGATGAGCCACTAAAATCAGTAAAAGTTCTATCAGGAGGTGAAAAAGCACGTTGCATGCTTTCAAAATCAATGTTAGAAGGTCCTAATTTATTAATCCTGGATGATCCAACCAATCACCTCGATTTAGAATCAATCCAAGCTTTGAACAATTCATTAACGACGTATAAGGGAGAATTGATCTTTGTATGTCATGATCGTCAGTTTGTGGAAACTATTGCAAATCGGATTATTGAAATCAAAGATGATGGAACTATTGTCGATAAAAGAACAACTTATAGTGAATATTTAGCTTATGAGTATGGGATTGAAGATTAACTATCACTTATAAACAGAAGTGAAGGAGATGATGTTATAAAATGAATCATCTTCTTTTTTTACATTGTTTAATTCAATTTTTTCCTATTCTACGTTAGATTTAATAGAGTGGTGTACTGAAAAAAGAACTCACGTCTAGATGAATAGGATTAATTCCTTGTATTTGATGAGAATAAAATGTGAGAGAAGGTGTATGATTAAGATAACTTAATGATTGATAAATATTGAGGAGGGAGGGTTGACAATATGAAGTGGGGTTTATATGCAACAGGTGGGATTGCAGAAGCATTTGCTAGTGATATTAGAAAACTTAAAGATGAAAAAATCGTTGCTGCCTATGCAAGAAACGAAAAGAAAGGACGCTCTTTTTGCGAGAAGCACCATATTGAACGCTTTTACAATGATGAAAATGCATTCTTTTCAGATTCAGAAATTGAAGTCGTGTATATTTCAACACCTCATACTCTTCATGCAGAGGGTTCAATAAAGGCATTACAAGCAGGAAAGCACGTATTGTGTGAAAAACCATTTGCGATGAATGCTAATGAAGCTAAGCGTGTGATTGCGATAGCGAGTGAGCAGAAACGATTTATTATGGAAGCCCTGTGGACTTTATTTTTACCAACTATCAATAAGGTTTTTGAATGGATTGCAGCAGATCGAATTGGTGAAGTTCAAGTGATTCACGCAAATTTCGGCTTTGATGGAAGTAAAGATCCTCTAGGAAGACTATTAAATCCAGATTTAGGAGGAGGGGCATTACTTGATGTTGGAATATATCCAGTCTTAATGGCCAATTTCATAGCTAAAAGTACTCCTGAATCGATCAGTGCCCAAGTCAAATTCACCGAAACTGGAGTCGATGGTTCAACTTTTGTGTGTGCTAGGTATCCCAATGGAATGCTTGCATTGTTAGGTGCATCCATTGAAGTGAATCTTATCAACGATTTAATCATTTACGGAGAGAAAGGAAGAATTGTTGTTCCATTATTTTGGATGGCCGATGAAGCTTCATGTTACTATGAAGATAAAGTTGAGACGTTTAAAAGTGATGAATCGTCAAGAAGAGGGTATCATTATGAAACTCAAGCAGTATCAGATGCAATACATAATGGCCAACTTCAACATGATGTTGTATCACATCAGTTTACACTTGACCTTATGGAAACATTGGATCGAATTCGAACTGAAATTGGATTAGTCTACAAGCAAGATTTCGAATCATGAATTTTCGAGTTCTTTTAAACATACCAAAATGTATGTTTATTGGGTGAATAGACAATGGAATTTTTTAATGTATTTGTTTTAACGAAGGTATAACTATTGTGTTACTTTGATTGTATAAATTGAATAGGATGATCAATGGAACATTCAAACAATTCAATCTCTAGTCAATATTGTTGTTAATAACGATAGTATTGCGTCCAATTTCCTTTGCTTGATACATTGCCTTATCTGCTTGGTTGATTAAATCATCAAGACTCAAATCACGATTTTGAAGTTGTGTGATACCAACACTAATAGATATGTTCAGTGCTGAGTTACTACAAATAAATCGCATTTGTTCTACTTTAACACGTAATTCTTCAGCCTTAGTAAAAGCCTCTTCTTTAGTGGATTTTAGCATCGTGATTGCAAATTCTTCACCACCAAGTCGCCCAATGACGTCAGTGGAGCGAAAATTTGATTTAATCAGTTGGGCAACTTCCTGTATAACTTTGTCACCACAAGCATGTCCATAACTATCATTGATTCGTTTGAAATAATCGATATCAATCATTAATAGTGATAATGGTTCGTTATAACGTTTTGCACGATCAATTGCTTTTTGAGATTCATCTACAAAATGGCGTCGGTTATTTATTCCAGTGAGCATGTCAATCTGGGCCATTTCTTGTAATCTTTGAGTTAATTCTTCTCTCACAGTGACATCTTCAATCGATAAAAGTATTCCTGACAAATTATCTTTCTGATCGATGTCTTCTGCCGTGAAAGCGATAAAGTGTTTACGATGTTTATCTTGAATAACTTGAATATATCTTTCTCGGTTATAAATACTATTTAAAAGTTCTTGATGATTTGCTAACAAAACTTTTAAACTTTCATTTTCCAATTCAATATTAAACCATGACAAGAATCGAACACTCGATGAGTTAAAGTCACGAATGACATAATATCTATCCATTAAAATAAGTCCATTGCTACTTTCTTCAAAGACTCTTTCCCTAGCAAGGTTTTTTAACTCCAAGAAGTTATAACGAGACAATGCATAGTTAATTAATAAAATACAAGGAGGTAATACAATAGCTGAGTAATCGATTCCAAGTTTTCCTGGATCAATTATAATGAGTAACAGTGCAATATATGGAACTATCGACGCCCAAAACAAAAGTTGAAATTGCTTTTTCTCTTGTTCATTACTTTGCACCAGTTTCTGATAGTAAAAAAATGTGCATAAAACCAATACAATAAATGAGTATCCCGCTTGAACATAATACCAAGGGCCTTTTCCTAAAACGAGAAAGGTTAACTCCCCAAGTGTATTTAATTCAATACTCGAATAGAACCATGAATGCAACTCATTTGTAAGTCGCATGATAAATGTAATGATTGGAACTACAAATATTGCAGATATCTTATACCATTGAGTTTTTTTAAAACGACCAGTATAAAGCAAACTAACTAGCAACCAAAAACCAGGGAAAAATGGGATGCCAAAATACTGAATTTGATTCCAAAATAAACGAGCATCCAGAGTAGCTACATTTAGCTCTAGTAAATAGCCAAGTAGATATATATCCAATGTTAGTGCAAGCAAACCGAATGCACGTGCGAAAAAAGATATCCCTCTAGAAAATGAGTAGACAAACATAATAGATAGAAAAATGACACTCGCAAACAAGTATAAGCTAATGATATATTGAATCATAACTTTCCTCGATTCAAACTTCGTTGAGTTTAATTTTAACTATGAATTAATTCAAAAAGATTCAATTATATAAAATAAAACAAGAATATTTCAAGATATATTTTAGCATTAATATGTTGTATCACTCAACAGGAATATTATATTATGGTGTAATTAAAAAACTGGAATAAAATGAGGTAGTGATATGTCAAGTCCAGAATCTTGTGTAAAATCTATTAGTTAGTCAGTGGATTCATTTAAATGATCCACTTTTTTGTTTTCTCTGTAAACTTTATGTATTGGCGAGCACTGGATTGCCATTCTTCATGAACATCGATTAGGACTGATCCTATTAAACGTAGTGCTGATTGCTCATTTGGGAATATGCGTACCACTTTCTCTCTTCGTCTGATTTCAGAATTAAGTCTTTCAAGCATATTGGT
>JAGXSD010000061.1 GCA_018333955.1 Erysipelotrichia bacterium | reverse complement strand
AGAGACCTTGACGTTTAAGTGTTTGAATTTCAATTCGCTCAGTAAGGGCTAGGTGTTGTCCTTTGTGTAAAGTCGTTGTATCATTTAAGGGCATCATTTAATGATCCTTTCTCATGTGTTTCGCAACTCTATGATACTCGGTTTCTTTAAATGGTGCTTTTCTTTTATTCTATTGGGTGGACGACTTCATTTTACAATTTGCCAATTAAAAACTTCTTCAACTCAAACAACCTTATTCAAATTCTTTGAATTTCAAAGTAAGTAACCGTTTACATCACATAACTTTCACAATTTCATTGTTTTTTCACGTATAAAGTCCTTGATTTCGTGTTTCTTCAGGAGTAAAGTGTTACTTAATTTGATGCTCAAAGTTTGAACTTCAAAGTAAATACAAAAGGAGAAACAGAATATGTTTGAACAAGTAAAAAAAGTCCTCGTGGATGCAGTCCACATTGATGATGCATTAGTGGTTGCGAGTGCAACACTAAAAGATGATCTAGGTATTGATTCCTTAGCAGCAGTTGAACTCGCGCTAGAACTTGAAACAACATTTGATGTTCGTATTGAAGACGCCGAGCTTGCGAAACTGGTCACTGTGCAAGATGTTGTCGACCTCGTTTCAACAAAATTAAACTAAGGGTGGTCTCACCCTTAGTCTTTTTTATAAGGAAAGAGACCCTATGATGAAAGATAAACAAACCTTAAAAACAATCATTGAAATCTTTGAGTCAAGTGAAGTTGCGAAAATGGAACTTGAGCTTGAAGGATTTAAAATAAAACTAGAAAAAGCACAACCGGTGATGATGGTACCTCAAGGTCACCCTCAAGCAACCTACAGTGTTCCAACTGAATCAGTTTCACCCACCAGTCAACCTGAAAAGAGTGAACCTGTTCAATTACTTAAAGACATCAAGGCACCATTAGTAGGAACCTTCTATCACGCTTCCTCTCCGACCTCAGATCCATTTGTGAAGGTTGGTGATAAAGTGAAAGTCGGCCAAGTCGTCGGTGTGATTGAAGCGATGAAAGTCATGAATGAAGTCACCTCACCATATGAAGGGGTTATTGTCGAGTGCTGTGCTGCCAATAATACCTCCGTTGCTTTTAATCAAACCCTCATGAAGGTTCAACCTCATGATTAAAAAGATGTTGATTGCTAATCGTGGTGAAATTGCAGTACGTATTATGCGTACATGTAAAGAAATGGGAATCACGACTGTCGCTATCTATTCTAGTGCTGATGAAGAGAGCTACCATGTGAAGTTTGCGGATGAAGCCATATGTGTGGGTGAAGCCCATGCTTCCTCATCCTATTTACATATGAATAACATCATCATGGCTGCTTTAAACAGCGGCTGTGATGCCATCCATCCAGGTTTTGGTTTCCTTAGTGAAAATGCCATTTTTGCTTCTTTAGTTGAACAAGTTGGACTTATCTTTGTAGGTCCGAGTGCCCATTTGATTGAACTCATGGGCAACAAAGTGAAAGCTAAACAAGCCATGATTGATGCGCGTATTCCAATTATTCCCGGATCGATTGGGGCGGTTGTTGATTTTGAACAATGCTCAAAAATCGCGTCTGAGATTGGTTATCCCCTTATTATTAAAGCTGCAGCTGGGGGTGGTGGTAAAGGAATGCGTTTAGTTCATGAGCGAAGTGAACTTGAAAATGCTTATCATAGTGCTAAACAAGAAGCATTAGCATCCTTTGGTTCTTCAGAAGTGTATATGGAGCGCTACTTTACCCAAACAAAACACGTAGAAGTTCAAATCATGGCAGATAAGCATGGTCATGTGGTGCATTTATTTGAAAGAGATTGCTCATTTCAACGGCGTCATCAAAAAGTCATTGAAGAAGCACCTTGTTTTGCCCTCACAAAAATGCAACGAAGAAAAATACTTAATGATGCGGTGAAGGCTGCTAAAGCTGTAGGCTATGACTCTGTGGGAACCATTGAATTTTTGATGGATTCCTCAGGACAAACCTATTTCATGGAAATGAACACTCGTATTCAGGTAGAACACCCTGTCAGTGAAATGATTACTGGGATTGATATTATTAAAGTCATGATCTTATGCGCTCAAGGTAAGCCTCTTCCTTTTACTCAAAGAGAGATCACCATGAACGGCTTTAGTATTGAATGTCGTATCAATGCCGAGAATATCCGAGCGAACTTCGCTCCAAGTCCAGGAACCATTTCATTCATGCATGTTCCATTTGGACCTCATATTCGTATTGAAACTTCCATGTATCAAGGAGCAACGATACCTCCTTATTATGATTCGATGATCTTAAAACTTATTGTGTGGGGACAAACTCGCTTAGAAGCTATTAAACGAATGAGAGGCGCGCTAGAAGAATTACTCATTGAAGGGGTTCACACCAACATTGAATTTCATTATTTGGTACTTCACCAAAAAGAATTCATTGAAGGTCGTTATACCACTGAATATGCTAGTGCCTTCATAAAGGAGTTGAACACAGTTGAAGAATTTATTCGAACAACGTAAAAAACAAATCTCAGGGTTTAAAACCATTATGAATGTGTCGAAACACCTGTTTGCAAAAAAAGAGATGCCTGATGATGTGATTCATGTATGTGCCTCATGTCATAAAGCTTCGACTTTAGATCATTTTCAACGTAATCTTCGTGTTTGTGTGCATTGTGATGCCCATGAGCGTGTTGGTGCAACCCAACGAATCGAGATGGTGGTCGATGAAGGATCATTTAAACCTTTGTGGAATCAACTGACCACCTCTTCAAAACTTGATTTTCCAGATTATCAAAAGAAACTTAAAGAAGCTCGGAGTCAATCCAAACTTAATGAAGCTGTATTAGTTGGTGAAGCCACCATAGAAGAGCAACCCATCGCCATTGGAGTGATGGATGCGAACTTCATGATGGGAAGTATGGGTTCCCTTGTGGGTGAACTCATCACTCGACTTATTGAACATGCCTGCGAACATCGCTTACCTCTCATCTTATTTGTAGCTTCTGGAGGGGCACGGATGCAAGAAGGCATACTTTCTTTAATGCAGATGGCAAAAACCACCCAAGCCATGAGAAAACATCATGATTTAAACTTATTAAGTTTGATGGTGTTAACTCATCCTACCACTGGAGGTGTGAGTGCTAGTTTTGCAATGTTAGGAGATTTAACTTTGTCTGAACCTCAAGCTCTTATAGGGTTTGCGGGTAAGCGAGTGATTGAAAAAACCATCCAACAAAGCCTTCCACCTCACTTTCAAAGTGCAGAATTTGGCCTTGAACAAGGCTTCATCGATATGATTATTCATCGTCATGAGATGAAGTCCACTCTTGCCTACCTACTATTATGGTCGAAAGGAGGTCCACATGAGCCTATCCGCGTATGATCATGTGCAAATTGCACGTGATAAAGACCGCCTAAAAGGTTTAGGACTTGTCCAAGCCCTGTGTGATGAAGTCATTGAAATGCATGGGGATCGTCACTTTAAAGATGATCCAAGTATGTTTTGTGGTTGTGCCATCCTAGGTCAACACAGTGTCATGATTATCGCCCAAGTCAAAGGTACCAATACGGCTGACAATGTCCATAAAAACTTTGGAATGAATCAACCTGAAGGCTTTAGAAAAGCCATTCGCGCAGTACAACTGGCCAATAAACTTAATATACCCATTGTGAGTATTGTGGATACTCCAGGAGCCTATCCAGGTTTAGGAGCTGAAGAGCGAGGTCAACACAGTGCCATTGCCCATTGTTTATATGCTTTCGCATCAGCTGAAGTTCCGATTATCACCATTGTCTTATCTGAAGGTGGTAGTGGTGGTGCATTAGCCCTAAGCATTGCGAATCACATCATCATGTTTGAACATGCTATCTACTCTATTCTCTCCCCTGAAGGTTTCGCATCAATCTTATACAAAGATGCATCAAAATCAAAAGAAGTGGCTGAACTTATGGGTTTAACTTCCTATGATTTGAAAGCTAAAGGCATTGTGGATGAGATAGTGGATGAATCTAAGTCGATGAATGCAGCAATTAAAGATACAAAAATCAAAGTGTTAAAGCAACTTGAGTTACTTAAAACCATGAGTAAAGCAGAGCTAATTGCACATAAAGATAAAAAATTTAGAAAGATGGGGTCAGATTATGGGCATTAAAGTGAGTGCCGTAGGCCATGCCTTAGGTGAGCGGGTCTTAACCAATCATGAGTTGGCTCAACATATCGATACCTCTCATGAATGGATACTAGAGCGTACTGGGATTACTCAAAGATATATCTCAGATCATAAGAATACCTCAGATTTAGGAACTCAGGCATTAAAAAACGCCTGTGAACGCTATAATTTAGATCCTCAAAGCATTGATGCGATCATCGTCGCAACGATGACTCCAGATCATTTCACCCCTTCCACCGCATCCCTCATTCAAGCCAAGATGGGACTCAATCCTTTAAAAATCATGGCCTTTGATGTGAATGTCGCATGCAGTGGCTTTGTGGTGGGGCTTGATCTAGCAAGTGCTTTACTTGAAAGCAAACGCTTTAAACGTATTGCGATCATTGGAGCTGAAGTGTTTTCAAAAATCTTAGACTGGAATGATCGCACCACCTGTATTCTTTTTGGGGATGGAGCTGGGGCAATGATTATTGACTATGATGAATCTGCACCCCCATGTGTTTGTGTAAATCATAGTGAGGGAGATCTTGATGGTACACTACGTGCTTGTGGAGTTCCATTACTTCAAGAAGATGCACGTCCACTTATACTTTCCATGCAAGGGAAAGATGTCTATCGCTTTGCGGTCGATGTGATTCCCAGTGTGATGCAAGAATGTGCACAGAAAGCCAAACTAACCCTTGAATCACTCGATCATGTCATCTTACACCAAGCGAATCAAAGGATTATGGATTATGCGATGAAACGCTTAAATCTAGACCTTTCAAAAAGCATTTCAAATATTGCCAAGGTGGGTAACACTTCGGCTGCTTCCATCCCTCTCGCAATCTCAATGGCTTTGCTTGATGGATCACTACATCATGGTGAGTCTGTCATGGTTGTGGGATTCGGAGGTGGACTTAGCTATGGAGCCGCATCTTTTACACTATAGAAGGAGAACATTATGTTACTTCATGAAATCTTAGGAATTAAATACCCGATCATTCAAGGAGCAATGGCACATATCGCCACTCCTGAATTTGCCGCAACCGTCTCAAATACTGGCGCATTAGGCATCATTGGCACTGGCGCAATGGATGCAGAGCGCGCTGAAGCTGCGATTATCAAATGCAAGAGTTTAACTGATAAGCCTTTTGGAGTGAATCTTATGTTGATGAATCCGCATTGTGATGCGATTGTGGAAGTCATCTTAAAGCACAAACCTGCAATTGTCACCACTGGTGCAGGAAATCCTGGACCATATATCCCTGCTTTAAAAGCGGCTGGGATTAAAGTGGTTCCGATTGTCCCTACCGTTTCATTAGCACGTCGTGTTGAACAAGTTGGTGCTGATATGGTTATTGTGGAAGGCACTGAATCTGGAGGACACGTTGGTGAAATGACGACTTTAACCTTAGTTCCACAAGTGGTGGATGCGGTGAAAATTCCTGTCATTGCGGCAGGGGGTATTGCGGATGGTCGTACTATGGCCGCAGTGCTTAATCTAGGAGCGGTTGGCGTTCAAGTGGGTACCGTACTCCTTGCCTCCCCTGAATGTCCATGTCATGACAACTATAAACAAGCTGTCTTAAAAGCTAAAGATTCCGACACGATTGTAACTGGTCGTAGTGTGAGTGCACCTGTGAGAATTTTAAAGAATCAAATGTCAAATGAATATATTAAGAAAGAGCGTGCTGGTGCAACCCGAGATGAACTGGAACACTTAACCATTGGTTCCCTTCGTCGAGCTGTGTTTGATGGGGATATGGTCAATGGATCACTCATGATGGGACAAATTGCGGGAATGGTGAAAACCATGCGTCCTATTGCGCAAATCTTTGACGATATGATTCGAGAAACTAAAGCTCAAGCACAACGTTTTAAAGAGATTGAGCAAGCCTTATGAAAGTAGCCTTAGTCTTTCCAGGACAAGGAGCACAAAAAATAGGCATGGGACAAGACTTTTATCATGCCTATGAAGAATCTGCTTCCTTGTATGATCACTATCCTGACATCAGAGATGTGTGCTTCTTTAATATAGATGAAGGTCTTTCATCAACACTCACTACTCAACAAGCTATTCTACTTACCAGTGTCGTCATGGCTAAGCAAGTCATGAAACATGTCAAAGTCGAGGCAGTAGCAGGATTATCACTGGGAGAATACAGTGCGTTAGTATGTGCTCAAGCACTCACCCTAGAGGAAGCGATGCCTCTAATTCAAACACGAGGTCAACTCATGAGTGATGCATTAGAAGGTCACGAAACAGGCATGAGTGCGATTATTAGTGATCAAATTGGACTGATTGAAGATATCATTAAACAAGCCAATGACGTAGGAGTTTGTACGCTTGCGAATTATAATGCGCCTTCACAGTTTGTGATGAGTGGTGATCTAAAAGCTCTTGAGGTGGCCAAAAAACTCTTAGTTGACGCAGGAATACGAAAAGTGATTCCACTCAAAGTGGCTGGCGCATTTCATTCTCCTTACCTAAAAGGTGTGTCAGAAGAACTCAACAACGCTTTGAATCAAGTCAATTTCTTACCACCAAGTATCCCGGTGGTGATGAATGTGGACGCACACGCATCCACTCAAGATTTCATACCAAAACTATCAAAACAAATTTATTCTCCAGTGAAATGGATGCAATCTTTACTCATGCTTGAAAGCATGGGGATCGATACCATCATTGAAATTGGACCATCCTCAACATTATCATCAATGATTAAGGCATCTTGCCCAAACATTAAACATAGGGTGGTAATGGATATAGAGACTTTAAATCAATTCATTCAGGAGGAACTATGAGTAAACCAGTGGTTCTTATTACTGGGGCATCTAAAGGAATTGGAGCCCAGTGTGCATTGACCTTTGCTAAGGCGGGGTATGATGTAGTCATTAACTATTCGAGTAGTGAAGCGGCAGCTTTAAAAGTGGCGAAGGAATGTGAAGCTTTTGGAGCACAAACCCAAGTCATCCAAGCCAATGTGAGTCAATTTAATGAGTGTGAAGTCATGTTTAACTCTGTAATGACTCAGATGGGTCGCCTAGATGTCCTTGTGAATAATGCAGGGATTGTGAAAGATAATCTTGTCTTAAGAATGAGTGAAAGTGACTTTGATGATGTGATTTCGATTAATTTGAAAGGAACTTTCAACTGTGCCAAACTAGCAGCAAAGATCATGATGAAACAACGCTTTGGTGTTATGGTGAATGTATCTTCAGTCATTGGTTTAGTGGGCAACGTCGGTCAAGCTAACTACGCTGCATCAAAAGCAGGCATCATTGGTTTAACGAAGTCTTTAGCATTAGAACTAGGAAGTCGTGGTATTCGCGTTAATGCGGTGGCTCCTGGATTTATTGAAACCGATATGACTCATGCTCTTGATGACACCATTAAACAAGCTATGCTTAATAAAATACCTCTTAAAGCCTTAGGACAAGCTCAAGATATTGCGGATGGAGTCTTGTTTCTTGCGCAAGCTAAATATATCACGGCTCAAACTTTAGTCATTGATGGAGGATTAACTCATGTTGGATAAAATGCGTCGAGTAGTTGTGACAGGTTTAGGAGTTGTATCACCGATTGGGGTGGATGTTGACAACTTCTGGGCTAACGCCAAATCAGGGAAGAATGGGATTAAACCCATTACAGCCTTTGACACCACCCACTACAAGGTCAAGCTTGCTGCGCAAGTCGAACCTTTCGATATGGAAGCCTACTTTAGCGCAAGAGAACTCAAAACATGTGATCGTTTTACTCAATTTGCTCGTATTAGCGCAAAACAAGCAATGAATGATGCGAAACTTCCTGAGGATATTGATCGCTCTCGCTTTGGGGTGATTATTGGCTCAGGTATTGGAGGAGTTGGCAGTATTGAAGCGGCTTACCAACAAATGCTTGATCGTGGCCCGACTCGAATTACACCTTACTTCATTCCGATGGCCTTGGCAAATCTAGCGGCAGGTCAAGTAGCCATTGATCATCATGCACAAGGATATTGTTCATGTGTGGTCACGGCATGTGCCGCAGGGGCGAATGCAATAGGAGATGCTTTTCACAAGATCAAATTTGGTCTTATGGATATCATGCTTGCAGGGGGCAGTGAAGCTTCCATTACCCCACTCTCAATGGCTGGATTTATGGTGATGAGAGCTCTTAATGAAAGTGAAGATGTGAATCGTGCATCCATTCCTTTTGATCAAGCACGTAGTGGCTTTGTCATGGGAGAAGGAGCCGGTGTCTTAGTTTTAGAAGAATACGAACATGCCCTAAAACGAGGAGCTCATATTTATGCTGAACTTGTGGGTTATGGGGCTACGAGTGATGCCCATCATATCACTGCACCTATTGAAAGTGGTGATGGTGGTGCACAAGCGATGATTATGGCGATGCAAGAAGCGAAAGTGAAACCTTCAGAAGTCGACTATATTAATGCCCATGGGACATCGACACCTCTGAATGATAAAACTGAAACCAAAGCAATTAAAACGGCTTTGGGTGAATACGCAACTAAAGTTGCCGTCTCTTCCACCAAGTCGATGACGGGGCATATGCTTGGGGCAGCAGGAGCTGTCGAAGCAATCCTAAGTATTAAAGCGATTGAAGATGGATTTATTCCCGCCACCATTAATACCCATGCGGATGATCCTGAATGTGATCTTGATGTAGTACCTAACGTTGGACGCACTCAAGAGGTTAATGTGGTCTTATCCAATTCCTTAGGGTTTGGTGGACATAACGCGACATTGTGTTTTAGAAAGGTCAAATCATGAAATTAACTTCCGATCAAATTCAAGCGATACTACCCCATCGCTATCCATTTCTTTATGTCGACTGTGTGGTCGATACACCAACAGAAACAAGTATCATTGCAAAAAAGAACATTACGGTGAATGAAGCAGTCTTTCAAGGACACTTTCCAAACAAACATGTGTTTCCTGGAGTACTGATTGTGGAAGGCTTAGCAGACACAGGAGCTATCCTAGTCTTGCTCGATCCTAAAAATGAAGGGAAATATGTATACTTTGCGGGGATTAATCGCATGCGTTTTAAAAAGATGGTCGCTCCTGGAGACACGCTTTATTATCATGTTGGGTTAAAGAATATGCGTGGAACCATCGGGATTGCCACAGTGAAGGCAACATTAGATGCCCTGGATGGACAAGTCGTATGTGAAGGAGAAATTCTCTTTGCGATTGGTAATTAAAGCACTTCGCTTTCTTGCCCTTTGTTTGATCTTGCCTTGGCTTCATCTTGATGCATTCATATATCGTAAAGCATCTAAAGCGAAAAGACATGCACGCGTCCAGTTTTGGTCACGATTAGGGCTGAAATTTCTAGGACGTAAACTTGTGGTGAATCATGGTGAATATAGTGAAAACATGACTCACACACTCATTGTGTGTAATCATCAAGGTCTCACTGATCCTTTACCTATCTTATGTGGAGTAAAATCTCCAATGAGTTTTGTTTCTAAGATTGAAAATCGTAAGATTTTAGGCATTGGCGCATGGGGTGATACAATTGACTTGATTTACTTTGATCGTTCTTCGCGAGAAGGTAATGTTAAGATGCTTCGTGAATGCACCCAAGCGATTAAATCAGGCCATAATGTACTTATCTTTCCCGAAGGAACACGATCTAAGAGTGATTCCATGAATCCATTTAAAGCTAAAGCTTTTGGAATCGTCAAGATGGCACAAGCGAATATATTACCCATATCTTTATCCCATGCCTACGATCCCTTTGATACACGAATTAAACAACCCATCACCCTGACACTTCATCCTCTCATTCCTTATCACTCGATTGAAGGAAAAAGTAGTGATGAAATAAGCGAGATGATTTATGACATCATTAAAAAAGACGTCCACCCCACCCTCATTTGATCTCAATGAACTCAAAAGTATCAGTCCACCTTGGATTCACAAGGTGGACCTCTTTGATGTGATTGAAAGTACGAATACCTATCTTAAAAAGATTTCTCCCAAAGAACCAACCTTAGTGGTGGCTCATCATCAAAGTGCTGGAAGAGGGACTCATGAGCGATCATTTTATTGTGCACCAAATCAAGGCTTGTATGTTTCATTTTCAGTTCATGATAAACTTGAATATCCCATTTCATTAGTCATTGGGGCTTCCATCCTTAATGCCCTCCTTGATTTTGGATTTAGACCTCATATCAAATGGGTCAATGATATCTTAATTCAGGATAAAAAAGTGGGTGGGGTGTTGTGTGAAAGCTTTCCAAATGGAATCGTCGTTGGATTTGGAATTAATCATAGTGTCTCGACATTTCCAAATGAACTTAAGGATCTTGCGGGGTCACTTCATGAGTTTAGTGATGACATGATCGATCCTCTAGCATTATGTGCATCAATCCTCAATCATTTCACTATCCATATGAAACATCCTCGTTTGGTTCAGCATCGTATCAATCAACATCTTCTTCATCATCTTAAGAAAGTAAAAATCACTCATTTATCAAAAACCTATGTTGGAACTCTTGAAGGTGTTAATGAATATGGACATCTTGTCCTTAACACTCATCAAGGAAATATTATCTTTAATACCACTGTCGAATCCATTGAACTTGACCATGATTAATCATGGTTTTTTTTATAAAAGTAATAAATTAGTTCAAATTGTATCTTTCCTGATTGATTATTTGATTCATTTTTAGGTGTGAATCACTCTTTGACGAAGGACTTCTGCTGAATTTTGGCTTCATTTTTTATTAAAACCCACAAATTTTGAGCCAAAAACCATAATAATTGATTAATTTATTAAAATATTTAATTATTATATTAATTTTATTAATTTGTGTATTGACATATGAGAAAAAAGAGTTAAACTGTAGGTGAGGTGATGGTATGGCAAGCAAAATCAAGATCATGATCAAAACAGAAGATAAGAATATTAACCTACCTTCCATAGGCTTTGGACTAGCATTAACCTTTGTGCGATTCGGCTTATGGACATCTAAATTCGTCAAGGATATGGATGAAGATTCTCAAAGATTCATTCGTGAAAATAAAGAAGTCATCATTCAAACTGTCAAAGGAATATTCAAAGAGCTAAAGGGGATGGAACCCTTCACGCTTGTTGAAGTAAGATCTAATGACGCCAACGTACTCATCGAAATACAATAGGAGAAAACACAATGAAAAAAGAAGTATTTGGAACTTGTCCAGTATGTGGAGGTTCACTATTATGTACCAAGTTATCATGTCACACATGTAACACCGAGATTACAGGTGAGTTCGCACTATCGCGATTTAGTTACTTGTCAAAAGAAGAATTATATTTCGTCGAAACCTTTGTAAGGGTTCAAGGCAACATCAAAGAAATGGAAAGAGAACTTGAAATCTCTTATCCAACGGTCAAGAAAAGCTTAGATTCCATTGTCGCGAAGATGGGATTCAGTGTACCAAAACCAAAGATAAACGAAGATGAAGTCTTGGCAAAGATCAAGTCTGGCGAAATGAGCGTAGAAGAGGCTTTAGCTTTCATCAAAAAGTAAAGAACGGAGGTGAGGAAAGTGAAAAAGCACAACTTTTCCAACATCATCCACATGATGTTTCTACATCTAAATTTAATTGAAGACGGATCTATCATTAATGATCGTTACTCCAATTATCAAGCCACATTGAATGAAGTCGTAGATCGACTCAGCCAATAAAGGAGGATCAACTGATGATAAACAAAAAGAAATCACCATTTGTGATGGTCATGATGCCACATCTGATTATCATCCAAGATGGCAAGATTATCAATGATGGGTATATCAATTATGATGTCCCAACAACCGATGATTTATACAAACCAACTAACTAACTTAAGAAAGTGAGAGAAAACATGAACTCAAAAGAACAAATCCTACAAATGGTCAAAGATGGCACAATTAGTGTTGAAGATGGACTTAAACTTCTTGAAGCATTAGGCCTACAGAGCGCACCTATTCCACCAGTCGCTCCCGTGATTAACGTTAATCCTGCTGGCGGCAAGAAAATGCTTCGTGTCGTCGTTGATAGCGCAAAAGGTGATGTGGTTCGCATTAATGTCCCAACATCCTTAGTCAAGGCCGGTTTAAACCTATCAGGTCAACTCAAAGTTGATGGAAATCCAATTGATATGAAAGGTGTTGATGTGGATATGATTATGGCGGCCATTGAAGAAGGCGCAACGGGTGAAATCGTCAATGTCGAGTCTGCGGATGGCGATGTTGTTAAGATCTTTATCGATTAATAAGAAGGCTAAATAATCCGCCTTCTTTTTTTGTCCTTAAATGCCTTATTTGTGATTATAATGATGTATTTAATGTAATCATTCATGCAATACTTCTCTGATGTTTCAAAAAAAGGAAGGATGTATTCAAGTGATGATAGCGAACCATCTTAAATTCTGATAGACTAAGAATGTTAAGGAGCATCACTTATGAATCCAACCATGACCCTTCTTTTATCCATCCTCATCTTTATGAGTATCCTTGAAATCATTCTCATTCAACTGAATATCACAACCTTAGATCAACCCCTTGATCCCCTTGTGAAAGACATCTATGATCGTCAAGGATATGAGAAATTTAAAACGTATACTTTAGTGAACTCCCGTTTTAAAATCGGATCAAAAATGATATCTCTTGTTCTTAATATCATTTTCTTTTTATGGATTGCACCACTCATTTCATCTTTACTTCAAACCAATACGACAATCCTCATGCTATATGATGTTAATAATATCTTACTTTATAACATCCTTTTCTTAGTCATTGTGCTCACCCTTCAAAGTATCATCAATTTACCCATTGAGTGGCTAAATCAACTCATGATAGAAATTCCTTTTGGATTTTCAAACACAACCTTCAAACTTTGGGTTCAAGATAAGATTAAAGGCGCATTATTATTTTTAGTAATTGGATTACCTTTAATCAGTGGACTTCTCTACTTAATCCTAACAAGCCCAACTTCGTTTTTACTCACTGCATGGCTTGGAGCCCTAGCTTTTATCATCATTACTCAGATATTATATGTTCCGGTTTTAATTCCATTATTTAATAAATTGTCTCCCCTTGAAGAAGGTCCATTAAAAAACAAAATCCAAGAAGTCGCCAAGAAAGCAAACTATGAAGTAAAGCAAATCTCAATGATGAATGCATCGAAACGCTCCAATCGACTCAATGCATTCTTTACAGGATTTGGAAAGTTTAAACATATTATCTTATTTGACACGTTACTAAGTAAACTTAATGACGATCAAATTACAAGTGTACTTGCCCACGAAATTGGACACGCCAAGCATAAAGATGTTCTTAAACTACTTCTTATCAATGCTTTAAATTTATTCATGATTCTCGGTTTATTCCAATGGCTTCTTACCATCTTAGATATAAGCACTACATTTAATGTTAATGAGAACACCCTCATCTTTAAACTCATGGTCTTCTTTGTACTTATTGAACCTCTACAACTTCTTTTATCCATTATCACATCTCGCTTCTCAAGAAGCATGGAATATAAAGCCGATCAAATGATGGTGTCATTAGGATATAAGAAAGCCGCGGTAGAAGCCTTTAAGATCTTAGGCAAAACTAACTTTGTGCATCTTAATCCACATCCTCTTGTGGTTGAACTCACCTATTCTCATTCACCAATTAAAGAGCGTCTACAAGCTATCCTAAAATAAAACAAGGACCACTTCATTGAAGTGGTCCTTTCTTATTTATACAAGTTTCATTAATTCATCAAGACGTTGTTTAAAGACATCTAATGCTTCTTTAGTCGCTTGATTCGTCGTCATATCCACTCCAGCCTTCTTCAACACCTCAATTGGGAAATCACTTGATCCCGCTTTAAGATAGTTGAGATATGGAGTCACATTCTCCTTAGGATTACTCAAGATGCGAGCTGAAAGCGCAGAAGCTGCTGAGAAACCAGTCGCATATTGGAATACATAATAGTTATAGTAGAAATGAGGAATACGAGCCCATTCATAGCCAATCTCTTCATCATAAGTCATGACTTCCCCATAATACTTCTTATTAAGTTCGAAGTATGTGGTTGTTAAGAATTCTTGAGTAAGTGGGGTTTGATTTTGGTCAGCTTGGTGTATCACATGTTCAAACTCTGCAAATTGAGTTTGTCTAAAGACTGTACCTTTAAATCCATCAAGATAATGATTGATGAGGTAAGCTTTGAGTTTAGGATCATCAAATTCCTTCAACATGTAATCTGTTAGAAGAATTTCATTAGTGGTGGAGGCAACTTCCGCTAAGAAGATAGAATAGTCTCCATACACAAATGGTTGATACTTACGTGTGAAGTAGGAATGCACTGAGTGACCTAACTCATGAGCTAAAGTAAAGACATTATCAATGTTATCTTGCCAGTTCATGAGAATATATGGATTAGTGCCATAGGTACCCGAGGAATAAGCACCAGATCGCTTACCTTCATTTTCATACACATCAATCCAACGCTCATCAAAAGCTTTATGAAGTACTTCAAGATATTCATCCCCTAGAATACTTAATGCTTTAAGAATAATGTCTTTCGCAAACTCATACGTGAATTTAGTCTCAACACTTTCAACTAAAGGTGTATACATATCATACATCGCCACATCGTCTTGTTTGAGGGCTTTCTTGCGTAAATCAACGTAAGAATGTAAATAGTCCAGTTTGTCATTTACAGCCTCTACAAGCGCGTCATACACGCTTTCAGGAATATGATTTGCACTTAGTGCCGCATGACGAGCTGAATCATATCCACGAACCTTCGCATTGAAATTATGAACTTTAATAGCGGACGATAGTGTGGTGGCGAAAGTATTCTTTAATCCTTTAAATGTTTCATACATAGCCATGAAAGCATCTTTTCTCACATCACGATTCTTGTTTTCGAGGAACAACACATAACGACCATGAGATAAAGGAACTTTCTCACCAAGTTCATTCGTCACATCACGGAACTTAATATCCGCATTGTTTAGCATGCCAAAGATTGAACTTGGAGCACCAAAGACTTCACTGGCTTGCGCTAATAATGTTTCTTCTTTATCAGAAAGGATAAATTTTCGATTCGCAAAGAGTTGATTGAAATCATGAGTATAGATTTTTAAATCATCATGATCTAAAAATGAGCGAATAACGCCTTCATCCGCAGCCAGTAATTCTGTTTTAAAGAATGAAAAAGCTGCCATAAAATTCGCATATAAACTTTGAATTTTTGAGAAATATCCTTGATAGCGATTATTGGTAGTATCTGTGTCAAATTGAAGATGAGCATACACATACAAGAAACCAAGATCATACCCGATAGTTTCTTGAGTTTTAATCGCATTGAGTAAACTTTCAGCACTCGTGGATAATGTTCCTCTTAGTGATGAAACTCCTTTTAATGATTCAGATACTTTTTCAAATGTTGCTTCCCATGCCGCATCATTTTCAAAGATGGATGTTAAGTCCCATGTAGACTCTACTGGAACTTCACTACGTTTTAAAACCTTATTGGACATAACGATTCTCCTTAATGCGAATATTATAACACAATCATTTCTTGTATAATAAAGTTGAGGTATTTCTATGAAGAAATTTAAGGATATTGGATTTCATGGTCACCGCCGTCAAAACTTCTTTGAAGGTTGGTATTACAAGTTTGTATTGGAAGAAGCAAATCTTACTCTCGCACTTATTCCTGGGGTAACACTTAACTCAAAAGACCCCCATGCATTTATACAAGTATTCATTTCTCCTCACATGATCTTCAAGTATATTCGATTTGATAAGAATGATTTTCATGTCCAAGAAAATCCTTTTCAAGTCACCATTAAGAATCAAATTTTTTCACTTAATCAAGTCTTGATTAATGTGAAGGAAGATGATTTTCAGTTAAAAATGAACTGCGAACTTCATGATCTTACACCTATTCAAACTACTATAATCTCCCCTACCATCATGGGTCCCTTCCATTACATCCCAAGAATGGAATGTAATCATGGGATTGTCTCAATGAATCATACTTTAAGTGGCACAATAACCCTCAATGAACATACCACTTCATTTAAAAATCAAAAAGGATATATCGAAAAGGATTGGGGTACCTCATTTCCAAGGAAATATGTATGGTGTCAATCTAACAACTTCTCAAATCCAAATATCAGTGTATTTCTTTCGATCGCAACCATTCCTATGCTTGGTTTTGAATTTGAAGGCCTTATTGCGAACATCACCTTAGGAACACAAGAATATCGCTTCGCAACCTATACTTTCGCCAAGTTTCATATCGAAACGATTGATGACAACACAAGGATTATTACATTGACCCAAGGAAATCTTAAAGCGATTTTCAATATTTACTCTCCTTCAAGCATTGCTTTAGTCTCACCAAAACAAGGATCGATGAGTAATATGATTAAAGAGGGTTTAGAAGGCGTCATAACACTTTCACTCTATCAAGACAATAAACTTATTACACAAGACACTGGACACCATAGTGGTGTTGAATTCTCAGGATATTAATAAGGAGTCGTATGAAATTCATTTTATCCCCTTCTAAGGCATTCAAAATTCAAAAGACCACCATTAAAGCCACTCGACCCCATGGGCACAGTCTAACTCAACCACTATTAGCTTCACTCAAATCATGTAATACCAAACAACTTCAAACATTATTCTCAATTTCAGAAAAGCTTGCGAATAAGCTTTTTGAAGAACTACAAAATCCAGTTGTTCATCCCGCGATCTTCTATTATTTTGGGGAGGCTTTTAAATATCTTCATGTAAGTGATATGACACATCAACACGTTCATTACTTACAAGAACATGCCTATATTTACTCCACTTTATATGGGTTACTCAAACCTCTTGATAAGATACAATCCTATCGCCTTGACTTTCTTACACCCTTTGAACAACTTGGTTATCAAAACCCCTCCACTATCATCAAACATGATGTCACCCAACAGCTCATTCATTCACATCATAAAGTGATTGTTTTAATATGTTCGCAAGAATTCAAAGATAAAATTGATCTCAATGAACTTAAATCTCATGCCTTAATCATTGATACTAGTTTTATCTCCATCATGGATGGTCAAGAAAAGATCATCTCAGTGCATGCGAAACACGCACGTGGAGCATTTCTAAGAGCATGTACCCACCAAAATATTGTGAATATCAATTCCCTCTATAAACTCGAGTCTTTTGATGAATGGCAGCTAGATAAAGTTTTATCCTCACCAACTCATCGAATATATAAGAAAACCTTTAAAAAATAAAAAAGCCACTCGATGAGTGGTAATTTTTATAATGGTGGTTCCGGTCGGAATTGAACCGACGACACATGGATTTTCAGTCCATTGCTCTACCGACTGAGCTACAGAACCATTGGTTGCGGGGGCAGGATTTGAACCTACGACCTCCGGGTTATGAGCCCGACGAGCTACCAGACTGCTCTACCCCGCGATAACTAA
Source organism: Erysipelotrichia bacterium (assembly GCA_018333955.1). Classification (GTDB taxonomy): domain Bacteria; phylum Bacillota_I; class Bacilli_A; order Erysipelotrichales; family Erysipelotrichaceae; genus UBA6182. The sequence continues at coordinate 729 of JAGXSD010000061.1, read as the reverse complement.
AGATAAGAATGTGATAAGAAACTGGCGGAGGAAGTGGGATTCGAACCCACGCGAGATTTTACCTCCTGTCGGTTTTCAAGACCGATCCCTTCAACCACTTGGGTATTCCTCCAGTTTTGGTGGACCCTGTAGGACTCGAACCTACGACCAACCGGTTATGAGCCGGCAGCTCTGACCAACTGAGCTAAGGGTCCCTTTTGGCCACTTAAACAATTGGTAGCGGGAGTGGGACTCGAACCCACGACCTCCCGGGTATGAACCGAGCGCTCTAGCCAGCTGAGCTATCCCGCCAATAAAAACTGGTCGGGATGACAGGATTCGAACCTGCGACCCCTTGATCCCAAATCAAGTGCACTACCAAGCTGTGCTACATCCCGAGTTTTTAAGCTACTGACAACATAATAAATAAAATGGCGCGCCCAGCAGGAGTCGAACCCACAACCTTTTGATCCGTAGTCAAACGCTCTGTCCAATTGAGCTATGGGCGCACTTATAAACCTAAATTGAAATGGTGGGGATGAAGGGACTTGAACCCATACGATGTTACCATCAACGGATTTTAAGTCCGTCGCGTCTGCCTATTCCGCCACATCCCCATTTCATTTGGAGGTTCCTATCGGATTCGAACCGATGATCACAGAGTTGCAGTCTATTGCCTTACCACTTGGCTAAGGAACCGATGGCTGTTTCACTGCTGTGCCTTACTATTATACACACGCACCAATTAAA
>JAGXSD010000060.1 GCA_018333955.1 Erysipelotrichia bacterium | reverse complement strand
AGATCCAAGATCATACTTTCGGATTAAATCATTTCTACGACTCAATCCTCCTAAATACTCCTTTACAATTTCATTCTTTTCCTCAATACTATAGACTTTATGTTTCTTCGTTTTTCTCATTTCATTCCTCCTAAAGAAAAACACTAATGTAATTTTACACTAGTGCCTTTTTTTATTGTGTCCGTTTTGAAGATATATCTTCGAGGAGTCTTTTTTACTTGTCATAGATGAAATGCTTAGTATTTTCAAATTCTTGTTTCTTTGCTTCATAAGCTAAGATTAAATCTTCCTCATATGGAATAACAATCTCCTGCTTGGTGATCTTTTGTAAGTATTGTTGTGTGAAGTGTGGATTGAGTACGAGTAGTGGTCCCATGAGTGAAGATGCAATCATATGATGATCATGTAAGCCATCAAGGGGATCGTCTAAATTATGGCCAAATCCATTCACAACCTTCCCAAAACTTGGGATAGAATCCGTATTAGTTATCATTGAGAATGTGCTTTTATGACCAAGAATTAAACCATATTGTGTTTCTAAACCAACTAAGGCATTATATCGCTTAATGGATTCTTGATTGACTTCAAAAGGATAAAGATGTAATCCTAAAATTTCTTCATCTTTTCTTTTAATCTTGTGTCCTAATATCTCCCAACTGTTACCAAACCATAATAATCCATAATCATTTCGAATGCGTTGTGAAAGATCATCTTTATAAGGAGTTAACCACGCAATCATTTGATCTTGCATACGCTCATTCATGGAACCCACACAGACTAAATCCACATGAGTCTTTGTAAAGGCTGGAATATCAAATAAAGATGTATTGAGTAAGGTCGCATGAGGAAATATTCTAAGTAGTATATCAAGATTACCACGATCACCAAATAACATGGTTCCTTGAGGATTTAACCATTCAATGATCATATGACCTCCTTATTGATACGCGCAATGAGTTTTTCTCTAAGCATCAGGCCTTCAGGGATATTCTTAGTGGAATACATCAAAACAATCGTATCCACTTTGTTTAAATCAATCGCATCAATTTCATCATCTTCTGTTTTTACCATGACCATACTTTGTGGATCACATCCTGCCAGTAATAATCGACTTCTAAATTCAAAACGACGATGTCCTCCTAACATAAACTGTGTGACTTGACATTCATTCAAGTATTCAAAATCAGTATCATACAAATACGCCATGTTTTCTACTTCGTGAGGATGATCTTCATGCGCATGCACTTCATTCATGAAACATAACCCTAGTCTTCCCCAATGAGGTTGAGTGGTCAGGAAATCGCACAAACGAGAATTCGCCACAGGATTTTGATCTTTCGCAAGTAACCCCACAATACGTTTATTTTTAACCATCATTTCACTAAAGCGTGATGATACCGTTTTGATGGTGGAAAGTTGTTGTGCACGATGATCTAAGTCATCACCCATAGCCGCAAACAAGCCAAAAACGGCAGCGGTATTATAAGCATCATTGACACTTGGTTGAGGTCGCTCTATCACATATAGTTTTTGATGGACATTTAAATGCAGTTGATGACTCTTTAACGATGTCAACATGGCGACGACATCACTCGGTGGATTTTGAAGTTCACATTGAGGACACATGAAATGTGAAAGATGATGATATCTCACGAAGGAAAAAGTCATAGGATGGAAGCATCGTGGACATATTTGTCCATCATGAATTCTCGAGTCATGACGAGTCACTTCATCACTGATGGGTTGTAATGAGAAGATGGTATGTTTTCGATTTTGAATTACTTGTGTCGCAAACATATCATCCCCATTCACAATCACATGCGTGGATGAAGGAATGGTGTTTTGAAGGATCTTGATGATAAACTCCACATGCGCATTACGACGATAGGAATCTCTAAAAAGATTATTCACAATCAAATAATCAGGTTTCAGATAAGGCATGATTAAGCGTGAGCTTCGCTCGTCCACTTCAAGTACCGCAAGATCATGTTTGCTTTTATTGAGGAATGTCGTGCCTGTTAAAATACTGGAGGCTATCCCTTGAAGGATATTACTTCCTAATGCATTATGAATCACTGGGGTCTTATCAAGTGCAAACACATCAAGAACCATATTAGTAACACTTGTCTTACCATTGGTACCAGTAATCATGATTATTTTCTTAGGAGATGAAATATGTTTTAAGAATTGTGGATCAATCTTTAGTGCGACATCTCCAGGAAAATGAGTTGCATTACGTTTTAAAAGTTTCATCAAAATGACGACACTCTTAGAAATCCATAAAGCCATAAAAAAACGAATTTTTGTGATTGTGTTCATGACTATATTCTATCAAAAAAATGATTAAGAAAAAAAGAAAGATGTGAATACACCTTTCTTAATGAAAATCCTCAACAAAATATCGCTCATACCATAAGATAAAACAAAGAATGGTATAAATCTTTCTGCCTTCACTAATGGAGTGTGAATGTTTGTTTAGTAAACTCAATAATTTCTCTTGATTAAAGAATTCTTCAACAAATGGCAATGAAAATTTCTCTTTAATCCAAAGCATGATATGTTCATCCAAAATCCAAAATTTGAATGGGACAAGAAAACCAAGTTTTTTACGGTTAGCCCATGCTTGTGGAATTTTTTCTAGTGCTGCTTCTCGGAATAGTTTTTTTGTCTTTGTCTTATCAATATTTTGCGAAGATTCAATTTCTCTTGCGACATTCCAAACTTTTATGTCAAGGAAAGGAACTCTTAACTCCAAAGAATGTGCCATCGTCATTTTGTCCGCTTTTGTTAAAATATCTCGATTTAACCATAGATTCATATCCAGATGCATTTTACGATGGGGTCCAGATAATCCTTTACTGATCTTAAACCATGGGGACACAATAGTTTCAACTGATACTTTTGAATGATATGGTTTCTTTAAAAGTGATTTCGATTCTTTTTCACTCATAATCATGGCTTGACCTATAAATACTTTTTCAATTGGACTGAAAGCATCAGCCCAGGGTTGAATCTTACTCACATAATTTGAAAGCTTACGCAAGACATACCCAATCGGGTAGCGAATCCCACTTGGGAATCTACGTGATAATCCCCATTTCTTAGTGGGAAGATATGATTCATAGCCACCAAACAGTTCATCTGCACCTTCCCCCGATAACACAACTTTAACATGCTCTGCTGCCATTTTAGATAAGAAGAACAATGGAACAGCTGATAGGTTTGAATGAGGTTCATCCGCATGATATTGAATATCAGACAAAACACTAAAAAACTCATCTGGAGTAATAACCTTCGAATAATGCTCAGTTTCTAGGATTGAAGCTAATTCCTTAGCCTCATCACATTCATTGAATCCGTCTCGTTGAAAACCCACTGTGAATGTTTTATGAACGTCACTAATAGAAGCAATATAACTTGAATCAACACCAGAAGATAGAAAACTACCTACCTCGACATCTGCGATTTGATGAGCTTTCACACTATCACGCATAATATCATTGATCATGTCTTTACTGACTTTGATTTTTGGTTCAAAAGTTAATTCATGGTAAGATTGTACATTGATGACTCCATTTGAATACCGAAGAGTGTGTCCAGGTAATAATGGTTTTACACCCTTAAAGAAAGTTTCATCTAAAACAGATGTTTGAAAGGTGAGGTAAGGTTGAAGGGCATCCTTATTAAATTGTTTTTTGAATGATGGATGCTTTAAAAATGATTTAATTTCTGATCCATATATAAATAAATCATCTTGAAGCGCATAGTAAAATGGTTTAATTCCGAAATGATCACGTGCCGCAAAGAATGTCTTTTGTTCAATATCGTAGACCACAAAAGCAAACATTCCTCTTAAATGACTTACTATGTCTTCTCCAAATTCTTCATACCCATGAAGAATGACCTCAGAATCTGAGTGAGTTCTAAAAATATGTCCTCGCTGAATTAGAACTTCTCTAAGTTCTTGATAATTATAGATTTCTCCATTGAAATTTAACACTTTGGTATGATCTTCATTGAAAATGGGTTGATCCCCATGGCTTAAGTCAATGATAGATAATCGTCTAAACCCCATTGCTATAGAGTCATCAATATAAAATCCTTCTCCATCTGGACCACGATGAATTATAGTATCATTCATCGATTTAATAATCTGCTTTTTGTCTATACTTCCATCAATAAATCCAGTAAAACCACACATTAATTATTCTCCTTTTAACTCACCACATTGATTCGCTCATTATTTCGTGAGCCTAATACCACTTTAATCTTGGCTTGTGATACAAGTTCAACAATCTCAGCATCATCATCCGCTTCAAGTCTCATTTGTTCAGCTTTTAAGTAACACTTAATAATAAACTGTGTTCTAAATGCTTGAGGCGTCTGAGCAATCACATGGGTGGTTTTATCAATAGATTTTGATATATACCCATCGACAACTTTCTTTACTGATCCTCGTGGCGCAACTCCAAGAATAGCTGCTTCCTCAGTGTTCATTGCTTCAAGCAAAGCATCGATTTCATCAAGGGATAAATAAGGACGTGCACCATCATGAATAAGCACGGTTTCTTCCTTAATCGCCATAAGTCCATTAATCACGGAATCTTGACGACGAACACCCCCATTCACCATGACCACATGGCCACTCTCAGCAGACTTCAATATTTTTGGCATGTCTTTTTTATTCGTCACCACAACAATCTCTTGACAACGTGGATCAGATAAGAAAAGTTCCATGGAATGTTGTAATACCGTTTTACCGTTTTTAAGCACCATAAACATCTTATCGTAGCCTAATCCCGATCGTGTTCCTTTTCCAGCAGCTAAAAGCAATACAGCATAATTCATACATTTACCTCGCCCCTATTTTAACATACCTGGTTCAAAATATGTGAAATGCATAAATTATCTTTTTCATATTGCTTAGCATGACACTTCAACCCTATAATAATGATATCAGCCACGGTGCACAACGTGCTTCATAGGGAATTTGGATCGCCAAAGCTGCCCCAGCAACTGTAAAACTGACAACCTACTCAATCCACTGTGCCTAGACATGGGAAGGGAGTAGCAAGGACGACGTTTTAGCCAGTAGACCTGCCATGGACTGACATCTTTAATCTTCTGGGTGCAAGATTATAAAGGCAACACTCTTGTCTTTTTGCACATCCACTGGATGTGTTTTTTATCGAAAGGAGTCCATATGAACAAACAATGGATAAAATTAGTTTCCGTTTTGGTTCTTGGGATAGCGTTGTTTCTAGGAACGCAATATCTATTAAGACCACAAGGCATTGAAGGGGATAAAAACATTACCATCATCATTGAAGATGATACTATTGGTCAAACCCTTAATGTGAACACCAATGCATTAACTCTTGGTGAACTCTTTGAAGAGTTACACCAGACACAAAAACTCACAATCACATTCTCAGGCTCAAAAACAGATCCTTTTGGACGTGGTCTACAAGGAATTAACACTGTAATTACTGAAAACATGTCTGCAGGTCCCAAGTGGTGGGGATGGACATCAGAGAATAACACAAAATGTGTGCAAGATGGCTATTGTTTAGGCGTGGATTATCAGACTTTAGAAGATGGCAATATCTTTGTATTTTCATTTAAAGGTTTCGAATAATGCGTAGCGTAAGAACTTGGATTCTCATAAGTTTTCTTGCGGTTGGGCTTTTTGTTGCGCAAGTCGCACTCGCATCCATCCCAAATGTCGAACTTGTAAGTTTACTCTTTATTTTGATTTCCTTGTTCTTACCACTCACTGCAACTTTACTTGTTTCTTTTATATTCACTATTCTTCAAATGATGATTTGGGGTATGGGGGATTGGGTTCTTGGTTATTTTTGGATTTGGCCTGTTTGGGTCTTCATTATTTATGCTTTTAAACCACTCAATAAAAGTCATGTGGAACGTTGGGCTGTCTTAAGTGGTTTATGGGGGTTTTTATTTGGAGCACTATTTGCACTTCACCATGGTGTACTCTATGGTTTCAATACCATGATTGCATATTATATTCAGGGCATAAGTTTTGACATCATTCATGCAGTATCTAATTATATAATTACGAGTTTAGCTTTTACCCCACTTTCAGTGGTGGTGTGTAAGTTAGCCTCGAAGTACCAAGGAGAAAAATATGAAAGTCATGACAAAAACCGGTGATCAAGGGGAAACCGGGGTTAAGAATGCACGAGTTGAAAAAGATAGTGCTTTAGTGGATTGTATTGGACATCTTGATGAAGTGATGGCCCACCTCATTTATAACCAATCCATGGCTCCTGACAAGCTGGATGAGTTTAAAGATCGTCAAAAAGAACTCAGTATGATTGCATCCATCTTAGCTGGATTCATTGATGAGCGTGAATTCACACAATCCTATATCGACACCTTAGAAACAAGAATCAAAGAAGTGGCAGATCAATGTAATGGTTTTGTATGGCCATTTGATGACCCTTACCGTGCTCGACTTAACATTTTAAGAACAGTAGTCCGACGACTAGAGCGCGTCGCTATTCGAGCATTTAAAGAACACGGAGATCGACCTCTTATTCGTATTTATTTAAATCGTTTATCTGATTATGTTTTTATTTTGATCAACAAATAATCTTAATGTAATCATTTTCAAAGTGGGATAGTTCCCACTTTATGATAGAATTAGAAAAGGTAACTAAGGAGAAGAGTATGAAATATTCATTAGAAACTTTAACAAAACTCAACGAGGATATTTCGTCACATTTCCCTCATATCTCCCCCATTGAAGAAAGCTTCAAAACGACTCACGAAGGGGTGTCTCGTCTTGTTATGCTTGATCGATATTCGCAAAGAGACCGCAGTCTAAAGACTCTTGGAGTTCATGATATTGTCGTCACCATTGTGAAGGATGATCCAAAATTCCCGTCTCGTGGTATTGGGGAAGTCATTGCGATTGATCGCAAAGATGAGGTTGTGGTGATTAAACTGGAAGAGGAATGGCGTGGTTCTTTAGAGAGTGAATCTGAAGCTGCCACCGGGATTATCACTCGTCCATTTAAAAAAGTTGAGAAACCACTTGAAATATTCTATGAACAAATCGCTCGTCGTGTTGGTCATGCGCTCGCATCCACCGAAAAAACGAGTGAATCCCGTGTTCATTACGGCAATATATTCGCACAAGAACTTGAAAAATTAAACATCATTCCGGCTGGACGTGTTCTTTATGGTGCTGGAAGTGGAACTCAAGTCACCTACTTTAACTGTTTCGTCATGCCTTTTGTGAAAGATGCTCGTGGAGGTATCGCAGATCATCGTAAAGAAGTCATGGAGATCATGTCTCGTGGGGGTGGTGTCGGAACCAATGGTTCTACACTGCGTCCTAAAGCTGCTCCCGCAAAAGGAGTCGGTGGCAAATCAAGTGGCGCAGTTTCTTGGCTTAATGATATTGCGAACTTGACTCATCTTGTGGAACAAGGTGGATCTCGCCGTGGGGCTCAAATGATTATGCTTGCGGATTGGCATCCTGATATCATTGAATTTATTATTTCTAAGATGCAAAATCCACGTGTATTAAAATGGTTATCCGAGCATTCTAATGATGTGGTGGTTCGTGAAGAAGCTCATCGTAAACTTAAATTTAATCCTCTTTCAAAAATTGAAAAGGAAATGTATGAATCGCTTGCGGAAAACAAGAGCGTTCCTGAACATATTGCATCTCATGCCCGTGAAATGTTACTTAATGGTGGAAATCTAGAAGTTGTGAATCCAGAGTTCTTATCTGGAGCAAATATTTCCGTCACTCTCACAGATGAGTTTATGCAAGCTGTTGAACATGACACCACTTATGACTTACGTTTCCCGGACTTAGAACACTTAACTCCTGAACAAAAAGAGTTTTATGATAAAGAATGGTATAAGATTGGAGATGTCCGTGAATGGGCTTCACTAGGTTATCCTGTGAAGGTCTATCGCACTGTACGTGCTCGTGATATTTGGGATCTTATTAACTTCTGTGCGACCTATAGTGCAGAACCTGGTATCTTCTTTATTGATAATGCGAATGAGAAGACGAATGCCCGTGCTTATGGTCAAAAAGTTGTCGCCACCAATCCTTGTGGTGAACAACCACTTGCACCATACTCGGTATGTAACTTAGCGGCCATTAACCTAGCAAACTTCGTCGACAAAGCTACAGGTAAGCTATTACTTGATGATCTAAAAACTAGTGTCGCAACTTGTGTTCGTATGCAAGATAACGTCATTGATGATACACCTTATTTCTTAGAACCTAACAAAGTTCAAGCTTTAGGAGAACGTCGTGTTGGTCTAGGAGTCATGGGACTTCATGATATGCTTATCTGGGCTCGTGTACGCTATGGTGCTCCTGAATCCATTGATGTGATTAATACGGTTTTCCAAACCATTGCGGAAACCGCATATCGTACCTCCGTGGATATCGCAAAGGAAAAAGGTTCATTCCCATTCCTTACTGATCGCGAAGCATTTATTAACTCTGGTTATATGCAAACCTTATCTCAAGATATTCGTGAAGATATCTTAAAATATGGCATTCGTAATTCTCACTTACTCACGATTGCACCTACGGGTTCAACCGGAACTATGGTGGGGGTCTCAACTGGTTTAGAACCTTACTTCAGTTTCTCTTACTACCGCTCAGGTCGTCTTGGTAAGTTTATCGAAGTGAATGCAGCGATTGTGGATGAATTCTTATCTTACAATCCTCAATACACAAAACAAACACTCCCTGATTACTTTGTGGCCGCAATGGAATTATCTCCTGAAGAACATGCGGATACACAATGTGCTATTCAACGCTGGATTGATTCCTCAATATCTAAGACTGTGAATGCTCCTCGTGGATACTCAGTTCGTCAAGTTCAAACTATCTATGAGCGTCTATACAAAAATGGCGCAAAAGGTGGAACAGTCTATGTGGATGGTTCCCGTGAATCACAAGTCTTATCCCTCACTAATGATGAAGAAGTGACATGGTCACAACTTGATATTGTGAAAGACTTTGGAGTAGACGTGAAGGCTCAACAAGAACCTAAGAAGAAAACAGACTTAAGAGCTGATCGTCAAGACCGTGACATTGGAAATGAAGTTGGCGATATTTGTCCAATTTGTCTTGAAGGTGTTGTGGAGGAAATTGGTGGATGCAATACATGCACCAACTGTAATGCTCAGTTAAAATGTGGATTATAAAGGAAAGCTTGTGCTTTCCTTTTAAATTATTAAAAAGTTACTAAACTTGATGTTCTTTCAAGTGTCTTATTGCACCAAATACAGCTCCGATTAAATTCGCATCATTATGAAATAAGCATCGTTTAATGACTGGATACACGGTTGCATATCCATTGTTTGTTACTAGATCATTGGTTCTCTTGGTTATCTCATTGATGAGGTTAGGTTGTTCACTCACACCACCCCCAATAATGATGACTTCAGGATCATAAATATACTGAAGGTTAAATATTCCCATAGCTAAGGTTTGATACCATTCATTGAGTTCAATGATGCAATCCATATCATTCTCACTCGCCAACTTAAATATCATTTCTCCACTTAAGGAATCTATAGAGACATTCTTTCTTCTTGCGACTTTTTCGATTAAAGAAATGGTTGAACTGGTTTCACTCCAGTTCATATAACGATCGCTTCCTAACTCCTTCTTGATCAACATATATCCAAATTCACCACCATGAAGATTCTTACCATAGTGGATTTTTCGATCCTTGACAATCGCTCCCCCAATACCTGATCCTATTACCACAATGATTACATCGTTATATTCTTTCGCCTGTCCTAGCCATACTTCTGCCAAGGCCGCACATTTCGCATCATTTTCAATATAAACATCTAAGTTAGTGGCTTTCTTAATTAACTCCATCATATTTGGACCATGGATATATTCTACTGCGGACTCCCCACCAATCATTCCAGTCTTACTATCGACGGCACCGGGAGAACTCATCGCAATTAGCTTTATATTGTATTTCTTCTTAAATGTTTCAGTAATGGAATGAATGGTTGACAATAGTTCTTCAACACCTGATTGAGGTGTTTTAACCTTTCCTTTTTCAAGGATTATTCCTTCTTCATTAATAATTCCATATTTAAGGTATGTTCCACCTAAATCGAATGCTAAATAAAGGTTCATTATTATTTCCTTTCAACGTTTAAGGATAGTTTCTATTAATGCTTTTATTTATTCTAGAACTCTGTCTTACTTAATCATAATCTATTTCGCATCTTTGTGACATTGACTTAGGCAATATAAAGAAAATTACTTCTGCTTTAGGAGGGATGCTGCTTCCTCATCAAGAATTAGTGTCACATCATTGTGAGTTTGTAGGATAGATCCAGGACATGATTCATCAATGGGTCCTAAAATCATAGCCTTAATTGCTTCAGCTTTCTTTTTCCCACAGGCAAGTAAAACAATTTTCTTAGATTTAAGAATATCTTGTATACCCATACTCAACGCATGAGTAGGAACCTCTTCGATAGATTGAAAGAAAATCGCATTATCATTTCTTGTACTATCTTTTAACTTCACAACATGCACACTACTCTCAAATGTTGTGTGAGGTTCATTAAATCCAATATGCCCATTAGATCCTATCCCTAACAATTGAAGATCCACACCACGTTCACTGAGAGCTTGATGGTACTGTGCACATTCTAAATCTAGATTCTCTGCAAGTCCATTAGGGATATGTGTGTTATCAACATTAATATCCACATGATTAAATAAATAATGTTTCATGAAATAGGCATAGGATTGTGGATGTGAAATATCCATGCCAACATATTCATCAAGATTAAAAGTAATGACATCTTTAAAGGAAATTTCTTTTCTTATGTATCCTTGTATTAATTCTTTATAAAGTAGAATAGGACTAGAACCAGTGGCTAAGCCTAAGATACTTTGTGGTTTTACTGTTATTTGATTTTTAAACACCTCATATGCCTTTAAAGCCACTTCATGAGCACTTTCACAGACAATAATCTTCATATTAACCCTTTCATTTCAAACAAAACATACACGGTGTGTATGTTAGTTTACTTTTTGATATGTATGTATAAATTCTTCCGCAATAATTTTAAAGGTCTCAGCACTCATGAGCTGATCTTGCGCGTGAGTAAGCAGGATTGTTAATACAAGCTTCTCTCCACCGGCTTCATAGTGAATGAGTTTTGTATGAGCTTTATGCCCTTCAATAAAATATCCTTCACCTTCAACAATGAGTAACCTTGCTTCATCAAAGTTTCCTTCTCTTGCTTTCTTCATTGCTTCAATAAAACAAGAGCGCGCCATCCCCACAGCGGAAATAATTTCAAAACTTACAAGTTCCAACCCTTCCATTAAAGATCTCCTAATAATTGTAAAGCTTGGTCTAAGACTGCTTTCCCATTCATAGTGCCATAATCTCTCATATTAATAGCATCCACAGGAACACTCACTCTTCTTTTCACATCATTGAGTTGGAAACGAACTTGAGGCCCAAGTAAAATGACATCCGCAACGCGTGCGGCTTCATCCACCATGCTTGTCCCAAAAGCTTCAATATGAAGTTCTAATCCTCGTTCTTTAGCTTCTTTTTCCATTTTACTAACAAGTAGGCTTGTGCTCATGCCTGCTGAACATAACAAGATAATGGTTTTCATACTTTCTCCTTAAGTTTTTGATAATTCACCAAGGTAATCGCTTGTGAATCTAAGATTTGCTTTAGTGCAGGATGAGTTAAGACACTTAGTTCTTTCACTCGATCAAATGCATAACTACTTTCATTCAATATGACTTCATCACAATACGCTGGATGAGCCATCACTTCTTCCACTTCAAAGCGTGATGAATATGGATTAAAAAAATCGAGTGACACTAAATCTTGGTAAAATGTTGCATTACATAACACATAGTTCACCTTAGCTTCTTTGCATAAAGTGATGTAATCATCATGATCACCAAGTACAATACGAAGTGTCAAATCATATTTCTTAGCCAACTTGACAAATAATGGAAACAGATGAGGATGCAAATGAATATGATGATGGGAATCCATATGAGAGAGTTGAAGGCCTTGATTCAAAAGAAATTGAATCTGATTTTCTACTTCAATCTCAACTTCAGTTAAGTTAAGTGAATTTACTTCTTCTAACTTAAGTTTTCTAAAGTTTCCATGTGAGTCAACACAACTTGAAATAAGTGAAGGATCGCTCAGCGGTTTCTTAAAATCAAGCACCACATGAATTCCAACATCAAGGGTAGGATGCTCATGTGCAAGTTTAATTGCGTGAAGAACTTCAGTCCCGTTCGCCATAAGTGTGGTACTTGTTAAAACTCCATGAGTATGGGCTCGAATAATCCCATAATTGTGACCTCTAGAATATCCAAAGTCATCTGAATTAATGATTAGTTTCATGTTCAAGTTTTTCTATTGCCTTTTTAAATTGTGGTAAATGTTTTTTATTCGCAAGTAACATTTCATCAAGGAGTACTTTTCCAATTCTCTCACTAGCTACAAGTGGATTCATAACCATCGCTACTAATGCATCTTCATATTGGCCACTGATTGCCGCAAGGATCCCTTGTTGTTCAAAGGCTTTGATTTGACTAACAATACCTTGTGCAATCGGAGGTAATGCTCCCATACTTAATGGTTTTGGTCCTTCTTTAGTAATAATACATGAGACTTCCACCACAACATCATCAGGTAAAGATGAGATGGCCCCATTATTTTTAGTATTCACCACTTGAATGCTCTTATCATCATTATACAATCCAACCATTAGATTGCACGCAGCATCTGAATAATATGCTCCTCCACGAAGTTGAAGTTCTACTGGTTTTTCCGCAAGATTCTCATCTTTATATTTTTCAAATAATGATTTTTCAACTTGCATCACGACTTCAGCACGTGTTTTATGATTCTTATAGTCTTCAAGTAAGTGTTCTAACATCTCTTCTTTTTGGAAATAATAACGATGATAGAAACAAGGCAATACTTTACTTCCTTGAATGAATTCTTTCGTCCATGGAATATCAGTGATGTTTTTCATGGAATACGATTGTTTGCCCATAAGTTCATTAAGCACTTTGTCTTTTACACTCACTCCTCTTAAGTAAATGTCTAGTCCAAAGACCATATGATTTAGACCTGCAAAGTCAATGCGAACATCTTCCATTGGTTCACCTAATAAGTCAGCGACCATTTTTTGCATGCCATGTGGTACATTGCATACTCCAATAAAGCGATTCCATTGACCATGTTCTAATACTGCTTCAGTAACCATCCCTGCAGGATTAGTAAAATTGATAATCCATGCATTAGGGGCAACTTCCTTTGCATCTATAATAATATCAAGAATCACTGGTATGGTTCTTAAAGCTTTGAAGAGTCCACCTGCTCCATTGGTCTCTTGTCCAATCACTCCATGTTTCGCAGGAATACTTTCATCAAGATAGCGTGCTTCATTTTGTCCGACTCTAAATTGCGTTGTAATGAAGTCCGCATCTTTCATCGCTTCTCTACGATCAGTGGTTGCGAAAATCTTCATATCCACATTGGCTTTCTTCACCATACGCTTCGCCAAATCAGTGATAATCTTTAGTTTCTCAAGTCCTTCTTCAATATCTACTAGCCATAATTCTTTGACTGGCATGATGTGATAACGTTTAAGTATTCCTTCAATGAGTTCTGGAGTATAGGATGATCCTCCTCCAATTGTTACGATTTTTACCATAAATGTCTCCTTCATCTTTAATAATCTTATCTTACATGATAATCTTCCATGATTCAAGTATTATTTATTGGTATGAATTTTTCCACTTTTTGTAAAAAAATGTTAAGAAAGGGTTTACAAACTCATTTTCTTTGATAAAATGATATACAGATGTACCAATAAATATTATTTGGTACAATGATTACAACAAGTAATCGGAAAGGAAAGAGGTTTTATGTCAGGATTTGTTTCATTTCTAGAAGAAAAGTTTGTCCCGATCGCTGCGAAGATTGGTGGGCAAAAACATCTACTTGCAATCCGTGATGCGTTTGCTGGATTGATGCCACTTGTACTCGTTGGAGCATTAGCTGTTCTAATGAACAACGTCTTCTTTGTTCCTTGGTCACTCTTAGCTGGATTTATTGGCGGAGAACATCCATTCATCGTTTGGGCTAACACTAACTTAGCTCCACTCTTCGGAATCATGGACAGTGGTACACTTTCAATCTTAGCATTAGGTCTTGTATTCTCAGTTGGATACAACCGTGCTACTTATGAAAAACAAGATGCTTTATCAACTTCCTTAATTAACGTTGCAGTGTTCATTTCATTAGGTGCACTATCACGTAGTCAAGAAGTTGCAAGTTGGGTTGGAAACTACTTAGCTGCACAAGGGATCTTCGTTGCATTACTTGTTGGTCTTATCACTCCAGAAATCTATTTCTATGTTGTTAGAAAAAACTGGGTTATTAAAATGCCTGACTCCGTTCCTCCTGCAGTAGCTCGTGGATTCTCAGCAGTTATTCCTGGTTTCATCGCTGTATTTGCTTGGGCTTTAGTCGCTTATGTCTTCAATGTATTTGCAGGGGCTAGCTTATTTACTTGGTTTGAAACTACAATCTCTACAAGTTTAATGAGCTTAGGTCAAAACATCTTCTCAATTCTATTAGTTTCTACACTTATTCCTCTGCTTTGGTTCTTTGGTCTTCATGGTGCGAACATGCTTGAAGCCTTCATGTCTCCAGTGTATGGTACATTAGGACTTATGAACATTGACCTTTATAAAAATGGTATCCGTGTTGTCGGTAGTGGGGCTGATCAACTTGCGGTTTGGGTTCGTGGTTCATGGGATGCTTATGTATTTGCTGGTGGTTCAGGTGCAACACTTGCCCTTATCATTGCGATTCTCTTAGTATCTAAGCGTAAACAAGATCGTGAAATTGCTAAATTGGCATTGCCTCCAGGAATCTTCATGATTAATGAACCAGTCTTGTTTGGTTTACCAGTTGTGTTAAATCCAATTTACTTTATTCCATTCATTCTCGTTCAACCAGTCTTAACGCTTGTTGCTTACTTTGCGACAGTGGCAGGCATTGCTGGACCAATCGTTAACTCAGTACCTTGGACAACTCCTCCAGTTCTTAATGCATACTTAGCAACCAACGGTTCAATTGGAGCTGCATTCATTGCATTACTCAACGTAGCCATTGCATTCGTCATCTTCTTACCATTCGTCTATATTGCCAACAACCAAAAAGACTAATTATAATAAAGACATAAGCAATTATGTCTTTTTTCTCAAGGAGCACTCTATGCCTCATAATTCAATACATCTATCCATTTCTGTTGAATCTTTATACAATCAACTTGTCCAAGCACTTGCCGGTTCACTTCAATGTGAACCTCATGAGTTAGATCAAAGAAGCTTTGAAACAACTTTAAACATTCAAGGTAAACCTGTGATGGTTACTCAAAAAGTAGTTGAGATGATTCATAACGAAAAGATTGCGTTTGAAAGTCACATGAATCTAGATAAGATTCTCACTATCTATCGCTGTGAAGCGATTGATGAACGTCATTCTAAGATTACCATGATTGAACATGCCTCATCTAAAGCGATCTTTCGCTCATTAAATTACTTACTACTTTCACTTCCAGGATTAAATCTATTTTCTAAGTCCCAAATTAAGAATCGTTTGCTTGCGATGAAATATCAATTTGAAAGGAATGAATTATGATTCGTGTGAATGCCCCTTTGAAAAGAGACTATATTATTGAACTTCTTAATCATAAAACCATTGAAGGCATTACTTTCGAGTTTGAAAAACAAGATGGTATGAGACTATATTTCAATCATGATGGGGATGCAGAGAAAGCTGCTTCAGTCGCAAAAAAGACGATTAAATCGTCTGAATTTGGAGTAGCACTCTATTTTAACACTGAGGTTGTTTAGAAGAAGTTCGCAAGTTTTAAAAATTTAGTTTCCTTATAGTGGTGGATGTCGATGGAATAATCAAAGACAACACCACTTTTTAGCATCGCTACGTTATGAGTCACCAGTGCAGGATCGCCTTCATTTAGATCAAGCGCAATCGCTTGTTTGGAAGTTAATTTATCTGCGAATATAATTCGATCAACATATCCAATCTGTAAGTTTAAGTCTTCAGTAATATACTTATAAATCGATCCCGCAATGAGTTCTTTACTTAAATAAGGAATGACTTCTTTATTGTAGTAAGAATACTCATAAACATAAGGTTTCTTATTTAAATATCGAACACGCTCAATATAGTAGATTTGTGCTCCAACACGACAATTTAGTTTCGAAGCAATCCATTCAGTAGCGCTCATTTGTTGGAAATCGATAACTTTAGAGCTTACATTGTCTTTAAAGACTGCCGTTAAACCATGGAAGTTTTCTAGGTTAACACATCCTTCACAAGAAGAGCGGCGCACAAATAACCCACTTCCTTGAATCGAGAAAACAAGCCCTTTCTTGGTTAGGATTTCAATAGCATTACGAATGGTATTACGACTTACTTTAAATGTTTCAATGAGTTCATCTTCAGTAGGTAATTTATCCACATCATGATAAACCCCATTTTGTATATCTTTTTCTATTGATTCTGCGACTGTTTTATATTTTGACATTTTGGTACAACCCTTTTTTATTGGTATGAATTACAAGACTATTATACTCTAAGTTAATTAATTGTGGTAGTTCATGCCCATTAATATCCTATTTTATTCATATTTTAAGAGTGATAAAATAAAGATAACCTTAAAAGGAGTATTTTATGCCAGTCCAAATCTACTTTAATTTTGATCATCAATCTTTTGAAGTTATGAAGTTTTATGCTGATGTCTTCAATACAACCTACGACGTCATGTTTGCCAATGAACAATCCACACAAGTTCTTCATGGTTCTATGAACCTGCTTGGATCTCATGTGTCTTTTAGTGATATTCCT
Organism: Erysipelotrichia bacterium; assembly: GCA_018333955.1. GTDB lineage: Bacteria > Bacillota_I > Bacilli_A > Erysipelotrichales > Erysipelotrichaceae > UBA6182. The sequence continues at coordinate 45,769 of JAGXSD010000060.1, read as the reverse complement.
GAAGGATATGATTTAGTGATTGGTAATCATATTACCCTATCCATTAACACAACAGACTTAGAACAACTCACAACGCTTTATCATCGTCTCAGTGAAGGAGGCACTATTCTTACGCCTCTTGGGCCTACTTTCTGGAGTGAAGCTTATGGTATCGTGGTGGATAAGTTTAAGACTGTATGGCAGTTGAATTTAGATAAATAAAGAGGTGATTTTGAATTAACTTGCTTTTTTATTGTATACCACACTAAAAACCTTGATCACTTTTCTCAAAAATAATTATATTCTACCTAAAACACATCTAAGTTCATTAGTCTTATCAATTTCCTTCTTTTGTTTGTCAAGTTCAAACTTGTAAACAGATCCAATGTACTCAGTCACCGCTTTACTGCTTTTCCTGTATTTTAAAATTAAATACTCGTACTCATTAATTTTTTCAAAATGCTTCCTCGAACTGTTATCACTAACCTTTAGTTTAATCATTTTGCGAATCAAAATTTCACTTTAGTTTTTCTTTTAAATTCCACAAAAGATTGACATCATGTTTCTTCTTTTACCCATAATTTTTTTCTATTTCCATTGCTTGTGGGTTAACTTATATCCTTGTTAATATTTTATACTTAATAAAAAATACATTCATTGAGTGATTATATTCATGAGTTAGTGCTTGCTTATGCCTCGCATGAAGAATCACATGGTAAAATACTTTATATGTCAACATAAATTATCAAGCAATAAGCGAAAACTTGGCACTCAGAAAATGCAAACTCTTCATCATTCCTAACAAAATAGAATTAAATGTGATACTTCTTTCTAATCCAGTCTATGACTAGCATTTTCTTTTCCCAACTTATAAAAGAACTAGTTCTATTAGCTCATTATTTTCTAATATGATTTTTATGACAATTGGACAGATATTGGAATTCCATCAAGAAGAAGGTATTTCATTATGGACAACACCTTACTAACAAGAACCATCAAAAGAATAGAACCTTATCATTCATTAATATCGAAAACGAGTAGAATACTTAGCTACTCGTTTTTTTAATTAATACCTCGTGTATTAAGAATTCTTCTTAGGGTTTTTTCCCAACATTTATTGTGAACAATTCTTTCCTCAACGGCACTTAATTCAAATAATTCTCTCTTTGTAAGTTGACTCAATGTTTCCCAATCTTTAGCATCCACAATATAAGTTGCATTACCATATTTTGCTGATTCAAAAATGCAATAATCGTCAAATACAAATGCATAATATCCAGAATAACCTCTTATTCCTTCCACCATTTCATTCGCAGAATAACTCTCTAAAACTTCCAATCGTTTAATATGATAAGCATCAAAATCACGTTTTGTTCCTGCAATATTCCTGACAATATTTCGACTTGGAAGCTCACCGGATTTTAATATTTCCCAATTGCATTTTCTAACAATAATGTCATTTGTTGCAACTACCTTGTACTTATAAATATTGCAATAACCAAAAACTTCCAAAAAAATATTTATGGCTTCTTTTAGATGCTTTTCTCTTGTTTCTGTAGTTAAATTTGCAATTACATACTTGTTGTTATCTTTATCTTCATATAACATCATTTCTATCTCTGTTGGTTCTACTTCTGCCTTCGGATAACATTCTTTAAATATATCTACAGCTTGTTCAGATGCATTCTCATTTCCATATGGTTTACTCCATATCGTAGAAACATAACGATTTTCCTTTTCTTTAGACTTATCAGCCCATGAATATCCATCAGCATTTTTTCTACAAGCAGGACCATAATGTTGAGAAGGCAACGTTACATCTCCAACATTCTTCAATCCGATATTAGCCGCTTCATCATTTAGTACAGGAATCCCAATTTGTATAGTATCACTATTATAATCATCCATTAATCGTAGTTTGTTAACTCTTTTTTGCTTAATGCAATAAAAACTCATTGTCATACATTCTTTCCTTTCCATGAATTAATTTATTACTATCTGCCCCATAAGTTACATCTATCAATTATAAAGCAATATGAGATATTCTATCAGTACTTAGTTTTGATTAGAAAATGAAATCAAGTTAAATTAATTCCATTATACATTCAATCTAAAAAAAGAGCTATTCCTAGCTCTAAATGTTTTATGCCTTAAATATTTCTTCAAAATTTAGGTTTATATTAAGGGAATAAATTGCTTTTCTCATAAATGAAACTCCTCAAAGTTGTATTTATGCTAATTCTTAACTTTAATCACTTATTTATGCTTCATATGAGGGAATAAGATAACTTCTCTAATCGTTTCTTGATTAGTGAGTAACATAACTAAGCGATCAATCCCAATACCTAAACCGCCTGTAGGAGGCATACCATATTCTAGCGCCTCCACATAATCCACATCCATTTCCGATGCTTCTGCGTTGCCTTGTTCCTTTTCTTTAACTTGATCTTCAAAGCGTTCTCGTTGATCAATTGGATCATTAAGTTCAGAGAAGGCATTCGCATATTCTCTTCCATCAATAAATAGTTCAAAACGTTGTGTAAATCGAGGATCATGATCATCGATCTTCGCTAATGGTGAAATTTCAAGAGGATGTCCAAAGACAAAAGTTGGTTGAATGAGTGTGCTTTCCGCAAACTCTTCAAAGAATAAGTTCACAATATGACCATAGGAGCGTTGATGTTTTTGAACATTAACACCATGTTTGTCTGCCAACGCAAGTGCTTCTTCGGTGCTCTTAACTTCATAGAAATCTACTCCCATGGCTTCTTTAATCGCATCCACCATATGGATACGTTTGAATGGCCCTTTTAATGAAATAACTTTATCATTCCAAGGAGTCTCTGTTGAGTTGTTGACTTGCTTCGCAATGTATTCTAAACAATCTTCGATAACCACCATCATCCCTTGCATATCTGAATAGGCAATGTATGCTTCAATGGTGGTGAATTCAGGATTATGTTTAGGAGACATCCCTTCATTTCTAAAGAGTCGTCCTATTTCATAAACTCCTTCAAATCCACCCACAATCAAGCGTTTTAATGGAAGTTCAGTCGCAATTCGTAAATAGAAATCCATATCTAATGTATTATGATGCGTGACAAATGGACGAGCAGCTGCACCACCAAGAATTGGGGTTAACACAGGTGTCTCAACTTCCACACATCCAATCGAATCAAAGTATTCACGCATCGCTTTTAGTATCTTAGGTCGTTTACGTGCAATCTCAAAGGAATCAGGATTCATAATCAGATCCACATAACGACGACGATAACGCTCTTCTTTATCTTCTAAACCATGGAATTTACTTGGAAGTGGGCGTAATGCTTTGGTTAAATGCGTGATGGTCGTCGCAAAGATGGAGATTTCACCGTGGTTAGTTCTAAAGGCATATCCTTCAACCCCCACAATATCACCTAAATCAAGATGTTCAAAATAATTGAAAGCATCTTCTAAGACAACATCTTTCTTCACATAAACTTGGATTTGTCCTTCTTGATCTTGAAGATGGAAAAATCCTGCTTTCCCCATCACACGTTTGGTCATCACTCGACCTGCAATCACAAATGTTTTTTCTGAGGATGGAATAGCTTCAATCGCTGCTTTATCAAGCGCTTCATAGCGATTTAAAATTTCTTTTGAGTAAGCATCTTTTTTAAATGCTCGACCAAAAGGATCAATTCCTTTTTCTTTTAATTGTCTCATCTTCTCACGACGGACGATTTCTTGATCATTTAAATGGTGTTCACTCATAAACTTGTTCCTTTCATTAAATATGAATGCATAATATCAATCATTTCAAGTTTGCTTTGCGCATTGACTAAAGCATTTTTAACTTGGGCTGAATTAGGTAACCCTTTAAGCATCATCGCTGCATGGGTTCTCATTTCTCGTACTCCAATGTATTCGCCTTTATCTTCACATATTGCGTCAATGTGTTCAAGAAAAACTGAAAAACGTTCATGTTCGTGCGGGATGTACGCTCGATCTTCTAGTCCTTCGATAATCTCCTTCACAAACCAAGGTTGTCCCCACACACCTCGTGCGATCATAATCGCATCCACCCCGGTTGTTTCAAACATTTCTTTAGCCTTGGCAACACTAGTGATATCCCCATTACCAATGACTGGAATAGTTAATGCTGCTTTGACTTTGCGGATAATCTCTAAATCAACGTGATGTGAGTACATATCAGAGCGCGTCCGACCATGGATTGCTAATGCATCTGCTCCTGCAGCTTCAAGTTTCTTAGCCATGGATACCGCATTGACACTTTGATGATCCCAACCTTTTCGTATCTTGACGGTTAGTGGCTTTGTAATGACTTTTTTGATCGCATAGACAAGTTCTGCCGCATGATCTTCTTCTTTCATGAGTGATGCCCCACCATTGGTTTTCACCACTTTACTCACAGGACATCCCATATTAATATCAATGATGTCACACTCACTAAAATCATTGAGATAGCGAGCTGCCACAATCATATCTTTAATCTCACGACCAAAGAGCTGCATCGCCACTAATCCTTCATGAGGATCTTTAACACACATATCTAAAGTGTTTTGGTTTTTGTATAGAATCCCTTTATCAGAAATCATTTCAGAATACACTAAACCAGGTTCATATCGTGCCAACAACGACCTAAATGAGCGATCACTCACTCCAGCCATGGGTCCTACAATCACCTTATTTTTTAGTTTAATGGATCCTATGTTCATGCACTGCTTCTTTTTCTTTCTTAATTTCTAATAAATCATCAAGTGTAAAATGATATTGCTCACGACAGAATTGACACTCAATATGAGCTTCTTGATCTTCACGAATAATATCTTTTAAATCCACCATATCGATGAGTGATAATCCTTTTCGCATACGCTCGTATGAACAATCACATTCATATTTAACTTCTTTGGTTTCTAAGATAGAAGTATCATCAAATAGCATCTTCACAAGCGAAATGACATCACCATCTTCTTTAAGAATCGTGGAGATTGGTTTTAGGTTCTCTAGGATATGTTCAACCATGAGAATATCAGCTTCATCATGCCCTGGCATCAATTGGATACATAATGCGCCAGCACTTTCTACAGTTCCATCTTCATTCACTAAGACTCCTACGGAAATCGCAGTGGGTGTTTGTTCAGATGTTGCGAAATAAGTTGTGAAGTCATCTCCGATTTCGGAGGTGGTTAAGTCTACTGTAGAGGCGAAATTATGTTTTAATCCAAGATTCTTTACAACACTTAATGTTCCTTCTCCAATCGCTCCACCCACATCCAGTTTACCAGTAATTGGATGAACCATGGTTACATGGGGATTAGAAATAGTCGCTTTTAAAGTCCCATCACTTCTAGCAACCATCACCAGTTGTTTTATTTCATTTGAGCCTTTTAGTGTAGCAGAAATCGATTCTTCCTTCGCCTTCAACATTCCTCCCATAATATAGCCAATCGAAATAAATCGACCTAGAGCTGCCGCTGAAGTAGGGTATAAATCAAAGAGTGTCACAAGATGATTAACACTTTCTTTGGTGTTAACCGCCATGATTCGAATATTTCCTTGATGTGCTAAGGCCTTTACAAGAATATCAGTCATTGTGTCACCTTTCCTTTCGCTTTAAAATCCCCTGTCTCCAGGGGATTATTTTATCCTTGAACTAGTGCTTCCTCGTTGTTATAGAGTTTCATGATTTGTTCATGAGTGAGGGTTTCATATTCCATTAACGCCGCTGTAATACGATCAAGGAGAGGGCGATTATTCGCAATCAACTCTCTAGCTTTCTCATAACATCCATCAATGATAGCACGAACTTCTTTATCAATTTCAAAGGCAATTTGTCCTGAATAGTTACGTGAAGAAGAATAATCACGGCCTAAGAAGACATTTCCTCCTGATTTTTCATATTGGATTGGACCTAGTTTACTCATACCATAACTCATGACCATATCACGCGCAATATTCGTTGCACGCTCAATATCATTGTATGCGCCACTGGAAATTTCATTAAGCACAATTTCTTCCGCAACACGACCACCAAGTAGACCTGTAATCTTAGCCATTAAATCAGATTTAGTCGCCATCATACGCTCTTCTTTAGGAGTCATTAAGTTATAGCCTCCGGCCAACCCACGAGGAATAATCGTTACCTTTTGAACCATGTCCGCTTCTTCAACTAATAAACCAATCACCGCATGTCCTGTTTCATGAACCGCAACTAGGTATTTCTCACGCTCAGTGTACTTACGAGATTTCTTCGCAGGTCCCATCATGACACGATCCACGGCTTCATCAAGGTGATGCATTTCAATGACATCTTTTTGATCACGAACCGCTAAGATTGCCGCTTCATTGAGGACGTTTTCTAAGTCAGCTCCAGAGAAACCTGGAGTGCGACGAGCAAGTCCTTCTAAATCTACTTCACTTGAAATTTGTTTATTACGAGCATGAACTTTTAAAATCGCATGACGTCCACGTTTATCAGGTAAAGACACCGTAATTTGACGATCAAATCGACCAGGTCTTAATAATGCAGGGTCAAGAACATCAGGTCTATTGGTTGCCGCAATAATGACAACCCCAGTATTTTCTCCAATTCCATCCATTTCGACAAGAAGTTGGTTAAGGGTTTGTTCACGCTCATCATGACCACCACCTAAACCAGTTCCACGTTGACGACCAACCGCATCAATTTCATCAATGAAGACAATGCATGGAGCCGTTGCTTGTGCTTTCTTAAACATGTCACGAACTCGGCTTGCACCGACCCCGACAAACATTTCCACAAAGTCAGATCCAGAAATGGAATAGAATGGAACATCAGCTTCCCCTGCAACTGCTTTCGCAAGTAATGTTTTACCTGTTCCAGGAGCTCCTGAAAGCAAGATTCCTTTTGGAATACGTGCTCCCATCTTTACGAATTTCTTAGGATTTTTAAGGTATTCAATAAGTTCAACCATTTCTTCTTTTTCTTCATCAGCACCAGCTACATCATCAAAGCGAACACGAATGTTGCCTTCTAGACGAGCTTTAGAGCGTCCAAATTCGAAAGCTTTGTTGTTATTGCCACCATTCATTCGTGTTAATAAGAAGAAGGCAAATCCCCCAAAGAGTAAAAATGGAATGATTTGAATAAGTGCATCCACAAATGCATTCGATTCATATGGGTTTACAATCGTCACCTTAGCCCCAGAAGTTTGAAGTTTTTCAACTAAACTATTGGTAGCTTGTTCAGTATTCGGAATACGTGAAACAAAGGTAATGGTTTCATTACCTTCTTTATAAGTTCCTCTCACATCCACAACCACGTTCGCCACTGAAACACTAATCTCAGTAATGACGCCACGATCAACTAGTGAATTGAATTCGTTATAATTTAAACGCTTGATATTTGGTGTATTGAGTACTGATGAAATACTAATCACCGCAAGCAATACAATGATCCAAGGAATGAGATTGAAAAAACGATTTCCTTTCATCCTTTATCTCCTTTCAAAGAGTGTGTTATTTGTAAAGTTCATCCTTTAAAACGCCAATATACGGTAAATTACGATACTTTTCATTGAAATCCAAACCAAATCCGACCACAAATGCATCCTCTATGGTAAACCCAATGTAGTCCGCATTCATATCTAATACCCGACGACTTGGTTTGTCAAGTAATGAGACTATTTTAACTTCATTTGCACCTTTATTTAGTAAAAGTTGAACCACTTGATCAATGGTGCGGCCTGTATCGACAATATCCTCAACCAGCAGTATATCCACGCCTTTGATAGAGCGATCTAAGTCTTTAAGAATCTTTACATCTCCAATTGAGCGTGTTCCTTCATACGAAGATACCGCCATAAAATCCATTTCGACATCAAGAGTTATATGTTTCATGAGCTCAGCCATGAATGGGATTGACCCTTTTAATACCGCCACAAGCAGTGGAGTTTTACCTCGTTTGGCGTAGTCTTCACTAATTTGTTGCCCTAGTTCTTTTGTTCGTGTCACAATGGATGCTTCATCCACGAATACACGTTTAATATCCTTATGAATTTGTGTCATAATTCCTCCGCGTTCGCTTTATTTTATCACAATTTAAGGGTTATTGTTAGTCCTATGAACCATATCAGCACCCCATTCTTTCACATAAATAATCGCTTTTTCTGCGTTTACAATGAGTGGCCAGTACTGACGAATGATTCGTGGAATCTTCTTTTCACTAAACCAGTTAAATACTTTCTTTCTTCCCACTTTGATTTGCATTCGATCTTTAGGTTTCGCATATCTTAACGTCAGTGGAAAGTCTGATTCAGTTAGATTTAGTTTTAATGATTGAAGTGGTGATCCAAAAACATCCAGTGATAGGTTTTGCCATTCACTCATTGAAGTGACTGTAACCTGAAGTGGAACTGGTGGATGAAAGACTTTAATCCAACCATGATGCACTAGTAAGTACACTGGTGAAAAGAATTGATGATAATCTTTATGATCAACGTGAAGCACAAACTGTTCTAAGGCATCCATAGAAGCTTTAGTCGCTTTGTGCCTGTTAAGATAGACTCTCAGACATGCATGTTGCTCCTCTTGAGTTAATGTTTTAAACCAGTTCACATCAATCCCTTGAGGTGTAAAATGGGGCTTAAAGGAATCTAAAGAAGCTTTTAGTCCTTGATTGGCATGTTTTATGGACTCAAGAAGTTTTAGTTTATCCTCTTGACTCATGCCTTGAATTTCTTGACGAATAACATTGCGTGTATACATGGGTGATGAGTTCGATTCATCAATCACATAGTCAACGTGATGTTGATGGTTGTAGTCTATGAGTTGTTCTTTAGAGTATTCTAAACAAGGTCTGATTAAGGTAAACTCTGATAACCATGTTGAAGGTTTAATGCCATAATATAGTGGCTTATGATTACGCTTTAATTGCCATAGATACGTTTCAAGATGGTCATCAAGATGATGAGCACTCATGATGATACTCGCATTCACTTGCTTTGCGACTTCCATGGCTTTTTGATAACGAAAGTCTCTTGCCTTTGCTTGAAAGTTACCCACTAAATCATACGCATCAAAGACAAAAAGTGGACACCCATGTTGAAGGGCAAACCTTTGTACTAAGGCAATATCTTGATGGGATTGTTCTCGCTTATGGTAGTTAACACTGACTAAAAACACCTCCACTTGGTGGGTGATCGCCATATGGGCTAATGCCATTGAATCGGGTCCTCCAGAGACTAAAAGGACACATTTTTGATGTTGAAATTGAGTTAAAGGATTCATGGGTATAGAATACCACATCAGCCAAAGATTGTTTCAAAAACTTTGCGGCGAAGTTGAATGAATCGCTCATCACTGATGCATAGATGTCCATACACATCAATGATTCTAGATGTATTAATAAACTTCGCATCATTAAGAAAACATATCGAATGTTTGGTTAAGCCTTGAATAGAACCAAGTTTAAAGACATGATCTTTGTCACAATGATGGGGTTGGGTGTTTGAGGTTAATGGCACCACAAACGCTTTATAATGAGATAGTTTTAGGATGATACCAAAGTGTTGATAACCTGCTTCATAACGATACATCGGACCATAATCAATGTAGCATACATCTCCAATTTTTAAGTCTAGGTCAAGTTTTAAAGACTGTCGTTGATGGCGATTGATAAGAGAAACACATTCCATCTTGATTTGAGGAAGTGACATATTCGAGATATACTCAAACCATAACCCTTTATAAAAACGTATACCTTCTTCCTTACTTTGACACTGATAAGCTTTTTGGATAACTTCAAATTCAATCATAGAACCTCCTATGATTTAACATTTGACTTAATCCATGAAAGTCCTAAAAAAGCTCATGAATGATTCATGAGCTTATATCTTATTTGTGTAAGTTCTCTAACATAATGCCTGTACCTTCCGCAACACATGTTAATGCATTTTCGGCAATGTATACAGGAACATTAAGTTCATTCATGAGAAGTTCATCAATACCACGAAGTAGTGCGCCACCTCCAGTAAGGACAACCCCACGTGTCACAATATCCGCAGATAATTCAGGTGGAGTTTGTTCTAAAACCGTACGGCATGCTCTCACAATATCTTGTAAAGATTCACGCATCGCAAGTTCAGTTTCTTCAGAATTCATAGTAATCGTGTGTGGAAGTCCAGTGACTAAGTCACGACCACTCACATCCATGGTTTCTTGAGAAGATCCACGCCAAGCAGTACCAATACGTTTTTTAACTTCTTCCGCGGTACGATCTCCGATTAAGAGTTTATATGATTCTTTAATGTATTTAATGATATCGCGATCTAATCGATCCCCAGCAATTTTTAATGACGTTGAAGTCACAATTTCACCTAATGATAAGATTGCAACATCGGTGGTTCCACCACCAATGTCTAAAACCATGTTTCCATTAGGTTTAGAGATATCTAATCCAGCTCCAATTGCCGCTACTTTTGGTTCTTCTTCAATATATACTTTTTTAGCCCCAGCACGATATGCCGCATCACGAATCGCATTACGCTCAACTGAAGTAATGTTGGATGGGCAGCAGATTAAGATGGTCGGACGAGAAAAGATACCTTTTAATTTTAGTTTACGAATGAAATGTTGAAGCATAATTTCAGTCACTTCAAAATCCGCAATAACTCCGTCTTTTAAAGGACGAACCGCTAAAATTCGACCAGGTGTACGACCTAACATATCTTTCGCGGATTGACCGACGGATAAACATTTTTTTGTTTCTGCTTCTAAAGCAACGACTGAAGGTTCATCAAGGACTACACCTTGACCTTTAACGTAAATTAGGATGTTTGCGGTACCTAAATCGATACCGACTGATTTAGAAAATAACATGGGAACGACCTCACTTGCAGGATTTATTATATCATAAATTAAGTTTTAAAAAAACATGAGCAAAAATGTGAACTCATGTTTTTAAGGAATTAAAAGTTGAATAAGAAACTGAGCAATTAAATATCCTAATGCCATACTACAAGCGATATAGAGCACTTGAGCTTGAGCAACTTTTCCTTGACGTAAAGCTTTCTCAAAATTAAGTGCTGTTAACCCAAACATTGCGATAAAGAATCCTAGAAAATGAATCGCAATATTCGCAATAGGACCTAATGGATTCATGATGCGACGTTAATGCGGTTAATTGCTCGTTTTAATGAAACTTCGGCTTTCTTAATATCCATGTTTGGATCTTTAAGAGCTTTCTCCGCACGTTCTTTAGCTCTTCTAGCACGCTCAATATCAATTTCATCACTACGCTCAATCGCGTCCGTTAAGATAGTTGCCACATTATTCGCAAAATAAACTACACCACCCGCAATCGCATATCGATGTCGTCCATCAGACTCAATCGTACTCATCATTGAAATTTGAAGCATGGCAACAATCGGCATATGGTTCGTTAAGATCCCCATATCTCCGGTCGTTGTGCGCACATTCAAAATCGATGTTTCAAGTACCTTGTTTTCTCCAGATGGCGTCATAATATTAACTTTAAACATTAGGCACCTGCTTTCGCTTTAGCTCGAGCTTCCTCAATGGTTCCCACAAACATAAAGGCAAATTCAGGAAGATCATCCGCTTTTCCTTCTAAGATTTCCTTAAAGGAAGCAACGGTATCTTTAATTGGAACAAAGAGTCCTTTAATTCCATTAAATTGCTCCGCCACGTGGAATGGTTGAGATAAGAAGTTACGTACACGACGTGCACGGTTAACAATTTGCTTATCTTCATCAGATAATTCATCCATCCCTAAGATGGCGATAATATCTTGAAGTTCTTTATAACGTTGAAGTAAAGATTGAACTCCACGTGCTACTTGATAGTGTTCTTCACCAATGACCAGTGGATCAAGCATACGTGACGATGAATCCAGTGGGTCGACTGCAGGGTAAATACCTAATGCCGCAATGGAACGATCAAGCACCGTCTTCGCATCAAGGTGAGTAAAGGCTGTCGCAGGAGCAGGGTCAGTTAAATCATCCGCAGGAACGTAGATCGCTTGAACTGAAGTAATCGAACCTTCTTTAGTGGATGTAATACGTTCTTGAAGTTGTCCCATTTCTGTTGCTAAGGTAGGTTGGTATCCGACCGCAGAAGGCATACGGCCTAATAAAGCGGATACTTCTGAACCAGCTTGGGTAAATCTAAAGATGTTATCAATGAAAAGAAGTACGTCTTGTCCATCCACATCACGATAATGTTCAGCCATAGTTAATCCTGATAAGGCCACACGCATACGTGCTCCTGGAGATTCATTCATTTGGCCATACACTAAAACGGTTTTATCTAAGACATTAGAATCTTTCATTTCATGGTATAGGTCATTTCCTTCACGAGTTCTTTCACCTACACCCGCAACGACAGAGAGTCCTCCATGTTGCTTCGCAATATTGTGGATAAGTTCTTGCATGACGACTGTTTTACCAACACCAGCACCACCAAATAACCCAATCTTTCCACCTTTCGCATATGGGCATAGTAAGTCAATGACTTTAATGCCTGTTTCTAAGATTTCAGCAGTGGTTTGTTGTTGCTTGAAGGTTGGAGATAAGCGATGAATTGGACTACGTTGTACATGATCCCCAATTGGGCCTAATCCATCAATGGTGTCTCCAAGGACATTAAACATACGTCCTAATACTTCTCTTCCTACTGGAACAGAAATAGGAGCACCTGTATCATTCGCGACCATTCCACGAACAAGTCCATCCGTTGAACCCATTGAGATACAACGAACAACATCATCACCCACGTGTTGAGCTACCTCAACCGTAAGAAATTCATTGCCTTTTTCAATTTGAATCGCATGATTAAGGGCTGGGAGCGAGTGCTTCTTAAAACGGATGTCGACCACTGGTCCAATAATTTGAATAAGTTTTCCTTGATTGTTCATAAGTCTCTCCCTTAGAGTGCATCCGCACCAGCAACGATTTCAGATATTTCTTGAGTAATCGCAGCTTGTCTGGATTGGTTAAATTTAAGTGTAAGATTTTCAATGATATCTTCCGCATTATCCGTCGCATTCTCCATCGCAAGTCGTCTTGAAGCTTGTTCAGACGCTTTTGATGATAAAACCATCCGATAAACGCTTGATGATATCGTCATTGGAATGAGTTGATTCAGTATTTCTGAACCGGATGGTTCAAATAATGTTTCTACATTCATTGATGAGGTGGTTGTGGACTCAGGAATGGTGAATGGATACAACTTCACCATTTTAGGTTCAAAGGTCACACTATTCACAAACTCAGTGTAGATAACATGAATTGAAGTAAGTTCTCCATGTTTGATTTGATCATAGATATCTGACATCACATCATTGATCACTGCGGTATTTAATCCCTCTAAACTTAATGGGATAATATCATACCCGCGTGAGGATGTATGTTGAATGCCTTTATGACCAATCACAATGCTTTTACTGACATGTTTGTTTTGTTTGAAGAGCTTAAGTACATTACTGTTATACCCCCCACATAAACCTAAATCAGAAGTAATAAGCATCACACAAGGATGGGTATCCTCTTTTTCATTAAGCCAAAAGACATCTTCTACTACCGAGCGCGATGCAATATCTGAGACCATGTTAAGTAAAGTATTCGCATAGTCTTTATTACGCTCTAGAAGGGCTTTTTGCTTCTGATATTTCGAAATCGCAATCAGTTCCATCGCTTGGGTAATCTTTTTAGTTGCTTGGACTGAGCGAATTCTTCGCTTGATGGCTTGTTTACCCACCGGCATGAATTAATGACCTTTCATTTGATGAAAGAGGGTTACACAACGTTCACACGCTTGCATCATCGTGGCTTGAAGTTCCTCTGAAATCATTTTCTTAGTTTCAATTTCTTCAAGAACATGAGGATATTCTTCTTTAAAGAAACTATGGAGTTGGTTCTCAAATTCCACCACTTCGTGCACTTCAATTGTTTCTAAGAATTTGAATTTTGCACTGAAAAGACTCAACACCAAGATACTTAATGGCATTGGGCTATATTGTTTTTGTTTGAGTAGTTGCATGAGGCGTGCCCCATGGTCAATGATTTTCTTTGTGGCTGGATCTAAGTCTGAACCAAACTGCGCAAAGGCTATTAGTTCTTGGTATTGCGCTAACTCAAGTTTTAATGATCCTGAGACTTGTTTCATCGCTTTAGTTTGTGCCGCTGATCCAACGCGTGACACTGATAAACGGCTATCAACCGCAGGTCTTACCCCGGAATTGAATAGTTCGGTTTGTAGGAATAATTGGCCATCCGTAATTGAAATAACATTAGTAGGAATATACGCTGAGATATCTCCTGCTAAGGTTTCAATGATAGGAAGAGCTGTGAGTGATCCTCCACCATAATCCGCATTAAGTTTCGCAGCACGCTCAAGTAAGCGTGAATGTAAATAGAATACATCCCCAGGATACGCTTCACGTCCTGGTGGGCGACGAAGTAGTAAAGACATAGTACGATAAGCTACCGCATGTTTAGATAAGTCATCATAAATAATGAGAACATCTTTGCCTTGTTCCATCCATTCTTCACCAATAGCACATCCAGTGTATGGCGCAAGATATTGAAGTGGAGCCATTTCAGAAGCTGTTGCGGAGACGACTGTAGTATAACTCATCGCCCCATGATTACGTAGTTTTTCTACAATCTGAGCCACTGTCGATGCTTTTTGTCCAATCGCTACATAGATACAAATCACATTTTGATTTTTTTGATTAATAATCGTATCAATCGCAATCGCAGTCTTCCCAGTTTGACGATCACCAATGATAAGTTCACGTTGACCACGTCCAATAGGAATCATGGAGTCAATGATTTTTAATCCAGTTTGCAACGGTTGATTGACTGATTGACGGGTCATAACCCCGGGTGCTACACGCTCAACTGGTCTAAATGTTTTAGAATCAATCGCAGGGCCACCATCAATAGCTTGACCAAGTGCATTCACAACACGACCAAGTAAAGCATCCCCAACATTAACTTCCACGATGCGACCACTACGTTTAACTTCATCACCTTCTTTAATCAGTGAATCTTGTCCAATGAGCACGGCCCCAACATGATCTTCTTCAAGGTTAAGGACCATTCCCACAACATCATGAGGGAATAGTAAAAGCTCTCCAGCCATCGCTTGAGATAATCCATTGATGAGGGCAATCCCATCACCAACTTTAATGACTGTTCCCACGTCCTCTAGAACCAAGCGGGTATCATAATTTTTAATTTGGTCTTTAATTAAGGCACTTATTTCTTCAGGTCTAAGTTCCATGAGTTGTCCTTCTTTCTTGATTTAAATATGAGCGCAACTCATCAAGTTGCCCCTTAAGACTGCCATCAAGGATAGCGTCATCCATTTCGATTTTATATCCCCCAATGAGTGAAGGGTCGACTTCATTGGTGAGAATGATTTTGCATCCCCATTTTGAGGATAAGGCATCCACTAATACTTGAAGTTGTGATGAATCCATTAAACGTGGTGACTTAACAACTCCTCGTTTAATATTGAGGACAAGATCAAGTTGATGAGTTACCTCAGCACAAATGGCACTGAGTTGACTCGTTCGTTTTTTATCGATGCTTACATAGAGAAAACGAATCACATATGGATGAAATGATCCTAATGTGGAATCAATAAGAGCTTTCTTTTCACTTCCACTAATTTGTGGCGCGCTTAAGAAATCTTCTAATGATGAAGCTTCAATAATGTGATGAAGCGTTTGAAACTGCTCATGAAAAGTCTCGATTAAATCACTTTCTCGAGCTAACTCTACAAGGGCACTCGCGTAACGTTTCGCAATCGTACTCACGACTTAAGCACATCCTTTACATACGCTTCTAGTAAAGCTTCATCAGCCTTTGCATCCACAACATTCTTTAATAGTTTTTCACTCGCAAGAATCGCAACATCCACAATTTCTTTTTGAACATCACTCATCATTGAAGCACGTTCAGCTTCGATTTGTTGACGAGCAGATTCTAATTTGAATGCCGCCTCTTGCTTGGCAACATTCACTAATTCTTCTTTTATTCGTTTACCCTCATTACTACCACGTTCAATAATACGTGAAGCTTCAGAAGCGGCACGTTGTAGTTGTTCTTTGGATTCATCTAAGGTAGTTTGGGCTTCTTCGTTGGCTTGTTTCGCATCAAGAAGTTGTTGTTGAAGAAACTCCGCTCTTTGATTAAGGTAGTTACTCACTGTATCCCATAAATATTTACGGAACAAGTAAAATAACACCCCAGTCGCGGCAAGTTGCACCAACATCGTTCTCAAATCAGGAAACAATTTGCCCATGATATCAATATTGATCATGTGCATCCTCCTTCATTGAGTGTTTTATTGGAATACAAACAGTAATAAGAATGAAATAAGTAGACCGTAAATCGCAGCTGTTTCCGCAATCGCAGCTCCTAAAATAAGCATAGAACGAATTTTTGATTCAGCTTCTGGGTTACGCCCAACAGCCTCTACCGCTTTACCTGCTGCATATCCTTGACCAATCCCGGTCATAGTTCCTGTTAAAACCGCAATACCTGCGCCAATGGCGACTAATCCGCGTGCAATATCCATAATCAATTTTTCTCCTTTTTAATTTGTTTCTGGTTCAGATGGTAACTCATTACCGACAAAGACGGTGGTGAGTGAGATGAAGACGAACATTTGGATGAAACCTACAAATAAATCAAAGTAGGCGTGGAGGAATGGTGCAATGAGAGGTCCAATAAAATCAAATTGACCTATCACAGGAACAAAACTAGCGATATATCCTGAAAAGGAATAAAACAACATCATAATAATCGTTCCACCAGTAATGTTTCCAAACAAACGAAGTGACATTGAGACTAATGGAGCAATCGTTCCAAAGAAATTCATCACAAAGAATGCAGGATGAGGATCAAAGAAGCGAGTAAAGAACTTTACAAATCCATTGGTTCTATAGACAGCTCGTTGGATTAAAAAGAAAGTAATTAAAGCCAACGTCAATGTTACACTATAATTCGCTGTAGGTTGTGCTAAGCCAAACAACCCTGAAATATTACTAATGAATAAATACAAAGCTAAGGCACCGACATAAGGAGCATAGTTCTTATAGTGATTTGCACCCATGTTGTCTTTGGTGATGTTACTGAAGGTTTGCACAATCAGAACCCCAATTAAGACAAGTCCGGTAGGTTTGGCCATCACATCCGCATTTTTTACTGCACGATGGACCATGAAGACAAGACCAATAATCAGTCCAGTCACGATCCAAATGGATATGATTTCAACCTGTAGAGGTGTCGCAAATAACCACTCTAGAATTTGATTCAACGGTTTTCTCCTTTCTTTAATGATAATTCTTTCACATACAACAGTAATTTTAGCACAAATAAACCAAAGATAACACTAAATATGCTGACAAAGTCCGGCCATATAAATGCACTTGCGATGGCTAAAATTAATACCATAAATCTGAATACATAGCCAATAATAAATCCAATTACTGAAAATTTCTCTTTAAACAACATCGCATCCACGTACTTCACAAAAAGGACTTGATGAATCAGTGCAGCACTTAAGCCAACCACAAATCCAAAGCCAAGATTGAATTTTATTAAGGCCACAATGAATGCAATCGCATATAAGATTTTAATACTTTTTAAATGAATCATTGGATGGGATGTCATGACTTACTCCAATCAAAGAGTATCTTAAATACATTGGCAATCCCCACAATGACTCCAAGAATCAAAAACCATGGTGTGGTATTTAACCAACGATCAAGATTGTACCCTATCAAAACACACGCAAGTAGCGTTAAGGCAATCTGGACCCCTAAACCTAGGGCTTTAAATAAATATGAGGAATTACTTGGTTCCAAAGATGCGATCTCCTGCATCCCCTAAACCAGGAACAATATAGCCAATTTCATTAAGTTTCTCATCGAGTGCAGCTAAGACAATATCCACATCTGGATGATCTTTTTCAATACGAGCCACCCCTTCAGGAACACCCACTAAGCATACAAGTTTAATGGTTTTTGCGCCTTTTTCTTTAAGAATGGTGATCGCCGCCGAAGCACTCCCTCCAGTGGCCAACATAGGATCAAGCACCATCACCACAGCATCTTCTAGATTAGGTGGAAACTTCGCATAGTATTGTTGCGGTTCTAAGGTTTCTTCATTACGATATAACCCAACATGGCCTACCTTTGCGGTAGGAATAAGATTAAGAATACCATCGACCATGCCAAGTCCAGCTCTTAAGATAGGAATAAGAACCACAGATTTCGCGAGTTCATAGCTTTCAGTAATCTGCATTGGTGTTTCAATGCGAACTTTGGATAATGGTAAGTCACGAGAAATCTCATAGGCCATAAGCCCCGCAACTTCATCTAGATTTTCACGGAAATCCTTGGTTCCAGTGTTAATGGATCTCATCACAGTGAGTTTATGAGTAATCAGGGGGTGGTTAAGTACGGTCAGCATGTTCTTTCTCCTTTTTTTGAATAAATGTTTGAATGTCTGCTTGTATATGACTTAAATCGTCTTCTTTGGATGCTTTTAGAATCGTCACTATCCATTGAGCAATCTTGATGAAATCGTCTTCCTTATACCCTTTAGTGGTCATGGCTGGAGTTCCTATTCTTATTCCAGAAGTTACAAGTGGTGGTAACGGGTCAAAGGGTACACTATTTTTATTAGTGGTAATCCCCATTGCTTCTAAGCGAATTTGCGCTTCTTTACCACTGATATCAAAACTTGTCTTGACATCAAAGAGCACAAGATGATTATCCGTTCCATCAGTCACGACTTTGACGCCATGGTCCATGAGTGTTTGCGCAAACACTTGCGCATTCTTAACCACTTGTTTTTGATAGGAGACAAATTCAGGCTGAAGTGCTTCATGAAAGGCGACGGCTTTAGCCGCAATAATATGCATGAGCGGTCCCCCTTGAACGCCTGGAAATACTTCGCGATCAAGGAGTGGCGCATGTTCTTTCTTACAAAGAATAATTCCTCCACGAGGTCCTCGTAGTGTTTTATGCGTTGTGGACGTCACAAAATCCGCATAAGGAACTGGATCTGGATGAAGTTTCGCAGCCACAAGTCCCGCAATATGAGCCATATCCACCATAAGGTAAGCATTCACTTCATCACAAATGGCTTTGAATTTCTCAAAATCAATAAATCGTGAGTAGGCACTTGCGCCAGCCACAATCAGTTTTGGGCGATGTTCAAGTGCTAAGCGTCTAACTTCATCATAATCAATTCTATGGGTGAGTGAATCAACCCCATAGGATACAAAGTTATACAGTTGACCACTAAAACTTAATGGATGCCCATGAGTTAAATGGCCCCCAGCTTTTAAATCCATTCCTAAAATGGTTTCCCCAGGTTTAACAACACTCATGTAAACCGCCATATTCGCACTTGATCCACTATGAGGTTGCACATTCGCATGTTCAGCCCCAAAGAGTTCACAAAGACGTTGGCGTGCTAAATCTTCAACTTCATCCACCACATCACAGCCACCATAATATCGCTTATTTGGATAACCTTCCGCGTATTTATTGGTGAGCACTGATCCTGCAGCTTCAAGTACATCATGTGACACAAAGTTTTCAGAGGCAATAAGTTCAATCGTATTGGATTGGCGATGATGTTCTTTTTGAATTAATGATTGTATGAGCGTATCTTTCATCTTAATCCTCCAAAGCACTGACTTTATCAATGCGCTTTTGATGACGCTCATCAAAAGAGAATGATGTCTTAAGCCAAATATCGGCACATTCTAACGCTAATGGAATATCCACAACTCGTCCTCCCATCGCAATCATGTTGGAATTGTTATGTTCTTTAGTCACTTGTGCTAGCCACTGGTTATGGATTAAGGCACAACGTATCCCTTTAACCTTATTCGCAACAATGCTTGCGCCAATCCCAGTGCCACAAAATATAATTCCTGCATCCACTTCTTGTGAAGCTACCGCAAGCGCACATGGATAAATAGTGTCTGGATAATCAACACTTGACTCATCAAAGCATCCAAAATCCACGACATCATACCCTTGAAATGTAAGATGTGCTTTTAAAGCTTCTTTGTGTAGGAATGCTCCATGATCGGTCGCAATCCCAATTTTTAAATGTTTCATAGTCAACTCTCCTAACTTTTATTTTACCATATGAAACGACTGCTTGAGGTTAAAAGAAAGAGAAACCTCACGGTTTCTCGATGACAAAAAACAGCATGCGCTCTTTGCCATTTAAATCTAATTCACATTCTACATTCACGGATGGGAATCGCTCAAGAATTTCCCGGGTAATAGATGTGCGTTGTTGGTGCCCCATTTCAAAGGCTACTAATGTTCTTGCTTTGCAAACTTGTGGAAGTTGGTCAAGAAAACGACGTACTAAACAAAGTCCATCCACACCTCCAAACAAAGCTAAATGAGGTTCATAATCTTTCACACTACGCTCTAAATCTTCGCTCTCTTCAATATACGGAGGATTACAAACAATCACATCCCACGTTTGATCAAAGAGTGGTTCTAGCATGTCTCCAGATTTAAAGGTAATGTCAAGATTTAATATTGAAGCATTCTCTTTCGCAACGATGAGGGCTGCTTCTGATATATCACTACATGTCACTTGAAGTGAAGGCATTTCTGCCTTAAGAGTGCATCCAATAATGCCAGATCCACAAGCCACATCCGCTACATCTAATGTATACGGTTCTTCAAAATGCATTTCAATACGATCAAGGACATGCACTACAAGTTCTTCAGTTTCAGGACGAGGGATTAAGACATCTGAATTTACCTTAAATTTTCGTCCATAAAACCATTCGTACCCTAACACATGGGCTAATGGCATATCTTCAAGGAGTTGTATAACCCCTTGATTGAAGACATTTTGAAGTGCTTCATCCATGACTTCATCCATATTAAGGTATAAGTCTATGCCTTGTTCTTGACATAACTCAACAAGAAAACGCTTAAAAGCTAAGGCATCAAAATCATCCCTAGCTTTCTTATACGCTTGTCTTAATACTTGATTATAGGTCATCATCAAGAGGTTGTTCCATCTTCATGGTTTGTTCAAAGGCCAGTAAAGCATCACATACATCATCAAGTTTGCCTTCCATGACTCGATCCAGTTGAACCAAAGTAAACCCAATACGATGATCGGTTAAGCGATTTTGTGGATAGTTATAAGTTCTAATCTTTTCAGAACGACTTCCACGTCCAATCTTCGATTGTCTTTCTTTCCCTTTAGCTTCTTCAATTTTTTCCATGTGGGCTTCGTAGACTCTTGCGCGAACCATTTTTAATGCTTTGTCGCGGTTATCATGTTGAGAACGACCTTCTTGCATGTTGACACTAATCCCTGTTGGCACGTGAGTCACACGCACAGCGGAGTCTGTTTTATTGACTGATTGTCCCCCAGCACCTGATGAGCGGTGAGTTTCAAAAATAAGATCATTATCATTAATCTCAAAGTCTTCGGCTTCAACTTCGGCCATAGCTAGTACCGTTGCGGTTGAGGTATGAATGCGGCCTTGGGTTTCAGTTTTTGGAACTCGTTGAACACGATGAGCCCCTGACTCAAACTTTAAGAATCGATACACATCACTGCCTTTGATCACAAAAGAAATCAGTGTATATCCACCAGCTTCGGCTTCATTCGCATCAAGGACTTCAACTTTCCATCCTTTAGTTTCCGCAAACTTGGAATACATGCGAAATAAGTCCCCCGCAAAAATGTTTCCTTCATCCCCACCGGCTGCACCACGGATTTCCATGATGACGTTTTTATCATCATCTGGATCTTTAGGAAGTAAAAGTAGTTGAAGTTTTGCTTCTAACTCTTCAAGTTGTGGTGTTAATTCACTGATTTCAAGTTGTGCCATTTCTTTAAGGTCCACATCATCTTCATTCAGTAAAGTTTGAGCTTGTTTTAAGTGCTCGACAACTCCTTGATATTCATTGAAGGTATCCACCACTTCTTGAAGGGTCGATTGTTCTTTCGCATATTTTGCGAGTTTTTTAGGTTCAGATAATGTGGCTGGATCTTGTAATAAGGCATCTAGGGTATGATAACGATCCACGACTTTCTGACATCTATTTAATAATATACTCATAACTTCATCTCCTATCGAGTTAAATTCATTAACCAACGGCCTTGTGAGACTCGCATTAATCCTATCACTACTCGTATGATTTGTTCAACCTGGACTAAAAGTAAGACTAGAGCTAAGGATTCAATCTTAACCACGAGCACTAAAAATGCAGTGAGAGGAAGTCCTATTCCCCAAACTAATCCCGCATCCAACCAAGTTAAGAACTTTGCATCTCCACCCGCTCTTAACGCTGAGAAAATCAATACATTAAATACTCTTAACGCTAAGCGTAGTGATAATACTCTTAGAATAAGTACCGCTAAGCTTGGATTCGCAACTCCACTTCCATATAAGCTCACTAACCATGGAGCTAAGCCTAACACCATCAAACTCAAGGTGAAGGCTAAGAAGATTCCTACTCCATAGAAGTAGTGCATCGTTACTTTCGCTTCATCAAGTTTTCCTTCTCCTAGGATAGCTCCTAAGATTGCGGAAGAAGCCGCATTGACTCCCATAATCGCAAAAAAGAAAAACATTGAGAGTTGGTTCGCAACATAATAACTTTCTAAACTTTCTGGACCAAATAATCCATAAAAGCGAATAAATAAGGTCATCCCTACTCCAAAAAACAATTCATTAAACATTAGTGGTACTGCTCTTGAGGAAATCTTCTTCACTAAAAGCGGTTCTACACTCATATGACTTAATTTTATACTAAAGAAAGGTTGCTTTGACCATAGTGCATAAATCACGTGAAGGATGGCACTTAGACTATGGGCAGTGAGTGTGGCAATGGCCGCACCTTGAATGCCTAATGCAGGAAAACCAAGTAAACCAAAGATGAGGATTGCATTAAGTGAGACATTGGTGATCATAGCGATAATACCAATGCCTAAAGACACCATGGTCTTTTGAATTGAGCGATAGGCAAAGCTAAACATCATCGTGATAACAAACGGGATGTATGACCATTTCACGACATCAAGATACACCATTGAATTCTCAATCACACTCACATCATTGATAAAGAAACCCATAAGTTGACGTGGAAAGAACGATGCAATAGTTAACATGGCCAAAGCGATCATTAACGTAAAGCCAATGCCCACAAAGAATGATTTACGTTGATGAACTTGATCTTTTGCGCCAAAATACTGGGCAATAAAAATACTTGCTCCAGAAGCCGCTCCAAAAGAAATGGTCATCATGAGGTTTTCAATTTGCGTCGCATTCCCAACAGCACTCACGCCTTGACTTATACTTGACACCATGATGGAGTCTACAATCCCCATAATTGAGTTAAGCATTTGTTGAATCATGATGGGTAATCCCACAATGGCCATACGCTTATAAAACCTTGCTGGCGCAAGGTATTTTTTAATTGAGTGTGAGTTCATCTAAAGTGTCGGTTTATCTTTCACAATATGGCAATGTCGACAACGTGCTTCATAGCTTTCTGCAGCACCCACAAGAATAATTGGATCATGATATGATGCAGCTTGACCATTCACTAAGCGTTGTGTACGAGTTGCTGGAGCACCACATGTAGTGCAAACAGCCGTAAGTTTTGTTACAAATTCAGCACATGTAATAAGGATAGGCATAACATTAAAGGGTTCTCCTCTAAAGTCCATATCAAGTCCAGCCACCATGACACGTTTACCTTCTAGGGCAAGTTGATCACATACCGCGACAATATCACTATCAAAGAATTGAACCTCATCAATCGCCACAACATCCACATCATCATTCACATGATTGAGGATATCACGAGCTTTCGCCACCACTATAGAATCCACACTACTTCCCGCATGGGATACCACTTTGGTATTTGAATATCGATTATCAATGGCTGGTTTAAAGACTAGGATATTCTTCTTCGCAAAGCGTAAAACATTGATTCTTCGAATCAATTCTTCAGTCTTACCCGCAAACATACATCCTGAAATAACTTCAAGCCAACCTGCTTTATATTGGTGATACATCATAACTTAACCCTCTTAAACTTCTCTTTAATTATACACAAAAAATAAGGGGTTTACCCTTATTTGATGCCGTATTTTTTGTTGAAGCGTTCTACACGTCCAGCTGCTTGCGCGAAGCGTTGTTTACCAGTATAGAATGGATGACAGTTTGAGCAAGTATCAACGCGAATTTGTTTAGCTGTTGATAATGATTCAAACTCAGTTCCACATGATTGGCATACAACGGTGATCTTGTTGAGCACAGGATGAATTCCGTTTTTCATATGTTCTCCTTCCGCCTTGATAATTTATGGATTACCAAAGTAAGTTTTGCTTGACTATAATAACATCTTTTAATACTTTACACAAGATGGGAACTTACAATTATTCTAATGGTGTTGAAGTATAAACAATCATAATCATTTCTTGATCAACTTCATTATCTTTGAGGGATTCTTCTTCAAGTAGTTCTGAATATAGTGCACGAGTGATTATGATACTCATCCCGTTTTCTATCCATTGCATTCCTTTATTTTCAGGATGTTCTTGAAAGCCTTCTTTGTCTTTGTTGGTATTCTTGTAGGCTTCCATAGTGAGATCGATAGAGTCTACAGGAATAAAGATAACAATGTCTACTTTCATATCTTCTTCTAGGAAAGCATTTATCGAGCTCATCGAAACAATACTACCTTCAAATTCAACAGGGATTTCAATATTCACTAAGACATTATTTGTCCAAGACGTTTCTGATTCTATAGTGACTGTCACCATTGTGAATAAGAAATAGACTACATTAACGCTAATCTCTCTTTCTTCATCTGAAAAACTAAGTTGAGTGGTATTGTTTTCGATGACAGCCTCTGCGTTAAATGTTTCTTTATAATAGGAAACTACCTCATCTACGTTTAATGATGAAATATAAATCATATTAAACTGGTGGGGTTGAAGTGTGAGGGGTCGATATTGGTATGAGCGAACGATTGATTGTAAGGGTGAATCATCCTTCTGAACAATATAACTATCTTTTAATATCTCATTTAATTCAAACATCTTAGGGGTTAAATTAGGATCATCAGGATTTGGATTGGTTGGGGCACATCCAAAGAGTAGTGCAAATATCAAGAATAAACTAATGAATTTAATTGATACTTCCTTAATCATTGAGTTCTACTCGTGTAATCTTCGCCCCTAACGCAATGAGTTTATGATCTAATTCATCATATCCACGATCAATATGATACACATCATGGATTGTTGTTGTGCCTTGCGCAATGAGTCCTGCCACAACAAGTGCTGCACCACATCGTAAATCCGTCGCGGTGACATGATCTCCAAAGAGTGATGTTTCACCTTTAATCGTCGCCGTTGCAGGAGATAAACTAATATTGGCACCAAGTCTTTGAAGTTCTAAACAGTGTTTAAAACGCTCAGTATAGATCGTCTCATTGACTATAGATTCACCTTTAGCTTGAGTAAGCAGTGTGGTCAGTGGTTGTTGAAGATCTGTCGCAAAACCAGGATATGGCAAGGTCTTGACATCCACTGGCTTTAAATCTATTCCTTTTTTAATAATCACATGATCTCTTTCAACTTCAACACTCACTCCCATGTCTTTAAGTTTAGATATTAAACTCTCAACGTGTTGTGGAATGACGTTTTCAATAATCATTTCTTCAGCTGCGGCAGCCGCAATAATCATATAGGTCCCAGCTTCAATACGATCAGGAATGATTTCATGGAATGTTCCTCCAAGTTGTTCCACTCCTTCAATCGTAATGACATTGGTACCAGCACCTTTAATATTCGCACCCATACGGTTCAACATCGTGGCCACATCAATAATCTCGGGTTCTTTCGCCGCATTCTCAATGGTCGTTCTTCCTTGCGCTAAAGTTGCCGCAAGCATGATGTTGATGGTTGCCCCCACTGAAGAAATATCAAGGAATATTTTAGCTCCCACTAGTTTCTCAGCTTTAATATGGTAATACCCTTGTGTGTATTCTACGTGAGCTCCTAATGCTTCGAATCCTTTTAAATGTAAATCAATGGGACGAGGTCCTAAATAACAACCTCCAGGCATTTTCATTTTTACTTCTTTAAATCGACCTAAAAGAGCTCCCATAAAATAGTATGACGCTCGTAATTTATTCACAGCGGGATGATCGAGTGAAATGTTCTTCAAATGAGTTGGGTCAATCACTAGATGCCCATCAGATGGTGTATTCACTTCCACATTTAAAAACTCAAGTAAATGATTTAATGATTCCACATCTGAAATGTGAGGAACCCCAATAATTGAAATGGGTCCAAGTGAAGATAAGATTGTTGCGGGAATAAGTGCAACGGTGGCATTTTTTGAGCCGCTGATTCGTACGACTCCTTTAAGAGGATGTTGTCCTTCGATTTTTAGTACTTGTGTCATAATGGTGCCTCAGTTCATATAATTATACACTAATTTGAAATGATGGTCATTAATTAAAAAGATGATGGTTGCCCATCATCTGTTAATTATTCTGCTTGTCCTGCGCTTCCAAACTCAATCATTTTTTCTTTGATGGTTGCGCAAATTGCATCGTATCCAGGTTTTAGAAGTTTACGAGGATCAAATCCTTTTCCTTCTAAATCTTTACCTGATTCAATGTACTTTCGAGTGGCTGCCGCAAAGTCGACTTGAAGTTCAGTATTCACGTTGATCTTTGATACTCCTAATGAAATGGATGTCTTAATCATGTCCGTAGGAATACCACTTCCTCCATGTAGGACTAATGGCATTTGCCCAGTAAGTTCTTGGATTTGTTTTAATACATCAAAATCTAAACCTTTCCAGTTTGCTGGATATTTACCATGAATATTTCCAATGCCTGCTGCTAATAAGTCTACCCCTAAGTCCGCAATCATCTTACATTCTTTTGGATCCGCAACTTCACCACTTCCAATAACGCCATCTTCTTCTCCACCAATCGCACCCACTTCAGCTTCAACGCTAATGCCTTGAGCATGCGCTAATGCGACGATTTCTTTAGTCTTTTGAACGTTTTCTTCAATTGGATAATGAGATCCATCAAACATAACGGATGAGAATCCAGCCGCAATCGCTTTTTGTGCGCCTTCATATGATCCATGGTCTAAGTGAAGCGCAACATCAACGGTGATGTTTTGATCTTCAATCATTCCTTTAACCATACCTACGACAGCACGATATCCTCCCATGTATTTACCCGCTCCTTCAGAAACCCCTAAAATAACTGGTGATTTCATTTCTTGAGCTGTAAATAAGACGGCTTTAGTCCATTCTAAGTTATTGATGTTGAACTGCCCGACCGCATAACCATGCTTTCTTGCACGTTGTAACATCTCTTTTGCAGATACTAGTCCCATGTTTTCCTCCTCATAGTGTCGCCTCTATTTTACACCTTTTAGATGGTGAATTAAAGATGCATTGATAAATCCATTAAATAGTGGGTGTGAGCGATTCGGTCTTGATTTAAATTCTGGATGGAATTGACACCCCACAAACCATGGATGATCTTTAAGTTCCATAATCTCCACAAGTTGCCCATCTGGAGATACTCCTGAGAATAATACTCCATGACTTGCTAGAATGTCACGATAGTTATTATTAAACTCATAACGATGACGATGACGCTCTAAAATTAATGATTGTTTATACACTTCATAGGCTTTTGAAGTTTCATCAAGGGCACATGGCCAGTTCCCTAATCGAAGGGTCCCACCCATATGTTGCTTACCAGAATAATCTTCCATGAGGTGAATGATAGGGTGAGGTGTGTGTTCACTCCATTCAATTGAATCTGCGCCTTCAAGTCCGCACACATGACGAGCAATTTCAATACTCGCAATCTGCATCCCTAAGCAAATTCCAAAATAAGGAATGTTATGTGTGCGTGCGTAATGGGCTGCCGCAATCTTTCCTTCAATACCACGACCACCAAAACCACCTGCCACTAAAATTCCATCCACATGAGATAATGACTCGACAATCGTTTCAATCGAAAGTTTCTCTGAATTCACCCATTCAATGTCCACATGGGTATCATGATCATAACCTGCGTGTTTTAATGATTCGGCCACTGATAGATACGCATCATGAAGTTGAACATACTTACCTACAAGCGCAATACGTACACAATGTTTTAAATTATTGGCACGATCAATCATGGCTTTCCATTCACTCATATCCGCTTCAGGAGCATCAATTTTAAGTTTATGAAGCACATAATCATCAAATCCTTGGTTTTTAAATGATAAAGGAATATCATAAATATTCTTTGTGTTTAATGATTCAATAATCGCATATTCACGCACATCACAAAATAATGCAATCTTACGTTTCACATCCGCAGAAAGTGGTTCTTCAGAGCGAGTCACGATAATATTGGGTTTAATCCCTAGGGACATCAGTTCTTTATAAGAGTGTTGAGTGGGTTTAGTCTTTAACTCATTTCCTCCAGGAACTAATGGCACTAAAGTTGTATGAATAAAGAGAACATCTTCTTTCTCATGTTCCGCATGCACTTGACGTGCTGCTTCTAAGAATGGTAAGGATTCAATGTCCCCTACTGTTCCACCGATTTCAGTAATAATAATATCTGCATTGGATTCGTTCGCAGCTCCATAGACCTTAGCTTTGATTTCATCCGTAATATGAGGAATGACTTGAACCGTTGCCCCTAAATAATCACCACGACGCTCTTTCGCAATGACTGTTGAGTAAATGCGTCCTGTGGTAATAGATGCACTCTGAGTAAGTTCTTCGTCAATAAAGCGCTCATAATGCCCTAAATCAAGATCGGTTTCAGCACCATCTTTGGTGACGAAAACTTCTCCATGTTGATAAGGAGACATGGTTCCTGGGTCAACGTTAATATAGGGATCAAACTTCTGCATGAATACTTTCAGACCTCTTTGCTTAAGCAAACGTCCTAAGGAAGTCGCGATAATCCCTTTCCCAATCCCAGAGACTACCCCTCCTGTAACAAATATATATTTAGCCATAAATCCCTCATTCCTATTTAATAAAACAAAAAAGCCGCACCTAACATTTAGGGGCGTGCCCTTATTAACTTTACCAAAAACATTCATTCACTTCAATAGACAATTGTGTTTTCACATGTTCTTTAGAAAAAGAAAACGAGCATCATGCTCATTATCGTCTTGACCAAACATTAGGATTAGGAAGTGACTCTTTTAAGTCAATTCCTTTTGATGTCACGAATTCTTTAAATACTTCAAAAAAGAAAAGTTTTGATTTAAGTTCTATTTCATCTTCATAACGCTCAAACAGTGGTGTAGAAAGAAGTGGATGATATGGATAATTCTCTCTAAACCAATATAAACTAAACCCACACTGATCTAATTTTAAGTACTCATTATATTGACACGAGATAATGTCTTGAATTAAAGTCATAAACTCATGATTATGTGTAAAATTCATGTCTTTTAAAACTCTAACATAGTCTGAGATAAGCTTGTAATATTCTTTTTGTTCATCAAAATCAAGTTGAATCGCATATCCAAAGTGAGGAGTCACTTGATAATTCTGATAGCGCTCAAACAGTCTTATTTTAAAACTTTGATTGTCTACCTCTTTTTGACTCATTGGGATCACAAGTTGATAGAATATTCCATATTCTTCTTTGAGGGAATTTAAATCAACTTCGACTCCATCAATGATCATTGAGCCTTCTGTAGGTGAACCTAAATTCAAACCCTCGTATCCATGATTTAAGTATATCCCAGGCGCAATCACACCAGGAATAATTGACTCAACATGAAGTGGGAATATTCTAGCGAGACTATGCAAAGATGCTAAGAAGGAAACTATACCAAATATAATCACAAATGGATTTGCTCTTTTTTTCTTATAATCTTTTAAATTCTCTTCAATCGTATCAAACTCTTCAAATTCAACTTGTTTCTTACCCACGTTAGTTCCCCACAATATTTTCTGTTTCCATTATACCAAGACTATGATTAGTATTATAGAGTTTTTTGTCGAAATCTTATTTTTCTTATTTATAATATTTATGCTGTTAAATCAAAGAAAAAATCCACCTCAGTGGATTATTCTTGGTCATCATCCGATGATTTTTCATCATCTTCAGAGAATTCATCATCAAAATCAAGTAAGTCTGTATCTTCATCTAGTTCACTATCATCAATTAAAAGTTTTGATGTATCCACATGAACTTCTGAAAATTTATAGTTTTTTCTTAAATCCCATTTATTGTCTGGAAGTGCGATGAAGCGAGCATCTAACATGAGTGCTGAATAGAAGGTTGCAATCTTCCTTTCCGCTACTTGTTGGTTGAATCCTAATTGAATACATACTTCTGACCATATTGCAGAAAAGGGAACTTCCTTTTTTGTTTTAATGAATTCATATGCAATGTCTGTCATTGATTTATTACTCATAAGGTCTCCTTACATTTTTTCCGGGGCACTGACCCCCACCAAATTCAATGCATTTCGTAGTGTAATGGCGACTGCTTTTGTGAGCGCAAGTCGATTTGCACTGAGTGAAACGTTAGACGAATCTAATACATAACATTCACCATAGAAACTATGGAATAGTGCCGCTACCTTAGAAAGATAGTTCACAATTTTATGAGGTTGCATACTGCTTGCGGCATCCACAACCACGGATGGAAACTCATTTAAATACTTAATAAGTTCAATCTCTTTAGGATGAGTAAGCTCTTCAATCTTTTCCACAACTGGATACTCACTTCCTGATCGTAAGATAGAACATACTCGCGCATGAGCATATTGGGCATAATACACCGGATTTTCATTGGATTGCTTTGTGGCCATATCCAAGTCAAGTTCCATTTGGGTATCCGCTGCACGGGCTGTAAAGAAGTATCGTATTGCATCTGATCCTGCTTCTTCAATAAGATCAAGAAGCGAGATGCTTTTTCCTGAGCGTTTAGATAGTTTAAATTCTTGTCCATCTTTCATCATACGCGCCATCTGAATGATTTCCACATGAAGATCCATATCAATGCCTAGTAGAATCATAGAAGCTTTCAATCGTGCAATATACCCATGATGGTCAGCTCCTAGAAAGTTAACACATTTTTTAAATCCACGATCATATTTATCTTTATGATACGCAATATCAGGTAGTAGATAGGTATATGAACCATCACTCTTTACAAGGACACGGTCTTTATCATCCCCATGTTCGGTAGTTTTAAGCCAAATCGCTCCTTCACTTTCATAGACTGATCCTAAATCTTTCAGTCTTTGTAATGTGGTTTCAACCATATGCGCATCATAGATACTTTGTTCTGAACTAAAGACATCAAACTCAACGTTAAATGTTTTTAGATCACGTTTGATTTTATCAAGTTCTTTCACTAAACCGACTTGTCTAAAGTATTCAAGTGGTTGATTGACAATATCAACGCCTTCTTCTTCCACAAGTTCTTTCGCAATATCAATGAGGTCTTGACCATGATAACCATCTTGAGGAATACTTGCTTCTAATCCACAAGCTTGTTTTACACGAGCTTGGAGTGAAAGGGCCATGTTATGGATTTGATTACCAGCATCGTTAACATAATATTCACGTGTGACATCATATCCAGCAAATTTTAAAATACGAGCAACACTATCCCCAATGGCTGCACCTCGTGCATGCCCTGGATGTAGATCCCCTGTAGGGTTGGCGGAAACATATTCTAAATTGATTTTTTCATTTTGTCCATAGTTACTAGAGCCATAGTCATTATCTTCTTTTAAGATTGTGGACACAACATTAAATAAGACTTCTTTCTTAAGAACAATATTAATGAATCCTGGACCAGCTAGTGTCATAGTCTCCACAAGACTTTGATCTTGTGGTAAGTTTTGAATGAGGGCTTGCGCAATATCCACAGGTTTCATTTTCAACGGTTTTGTTAAGCGCATCGCAAGGTTGGTTGCATAATCTCCTAAAGAAGAATCCTTAGGGATTTCAATCACCACATCATGGTGATTAAGAGTGAGTTCAAAGGCTTGGGCTGCACTTTGAATCAATACCTCTTTTAATTGATGTTCTAAATGATTCATAGTTCCTCCCACGTTTGTGTAATCGTATCGACAATCTCATCATGATCAAGTAAATGATAGGATAAGGTGACCTCATCATCACTGATATGAAGAAAATCTTTTTTAATTGGAATTTGCCATTCTCCCATGGATGTTGATTTATAGATTAATCCTTCATCAAATTCATTCATCCAAACTGCCGTCATGCCATCATCTAGTCTCATTAAGGCTATTGAATTTTGATCGATACATACAAAGGTTTTCACATCATCATGTGTATAAATGTATGTTATACAATGATGATCAATCTCTTTAATCGCAAAGCCTTCAAACTCACTCTGAAACTTTGAGTGAGTAGAATGCATGGTGTAGTTGAGTTTGATTTTCTTTTGTTTCATGTGTTGTTTATCTTGTAAAATTATAATGACAACGGCGCAGTTGTCAAGTTATTTAAACAAAGTTACACCACTTTAACACAACTATCCATAAACGCAAGTTTTTTTAGTGATTTTTTATTAAATAAATGCATTTTTAACAATATTTAAACGTAATTGATTGAATTCTTTCATCCTAGTTTCTGAATTATTCCAAAAGAAAAACTTAGTCAGGTTTTATTGACTAAGTTTATATTAACCTCTTTATGCTGTTAACTCTTTGAATAGTTGATCAAGTGCACTATCATTTAAGAAGTTTTCGATAGCCACGATACGTACATCAGGATATTTCAAACGGGTACGTTCCACAAGACTTTGATGTGTAACCACAACTCCTGCTTCATGAGGTATCTTCTCAATTGGATAGTTTGTGACTTTTACTTTTTTACCTGCATTTTCTAAACGTTTTCTAAATGCATTAGCTCCTAAAGCACTGCTTCCTAATCCAGCGTCACACGCAAAGGCGATGAGTTCAACTGATTTAGCTGATAATGCACCTTCTAATACCGCTTTGCCTTCAGCTTTCATTTCCTTGGCAGTTGCCTTGTATTCTTCGAAGTTTTCTTCTTTTCTCTTTGAAGTTTTTAGAATAAATGATGCTAGTAAGAAACTTACTACAGTAGCGGTTAAGACCCCAGCAATGATTCCGACAAAGTTACCACGTGGAGTTAATGCAAGGTATGCAAAGATTGATCCTGGACTTGGTCCTGCCACTAATCCTGCATTGAATAAATTAAACATGAAGATCCCTGAAGCAGAACCGACGATCATTGGAATAATCATAATCGGTCTCATTAATACATATGGGAAGTAAATCTCATGGATACCCCCAAAGAAGTGAATGATGATAGCACCAGAGGCTGATTTCTTTGGCATACCTTCGCCAAAGAACATAAAGGCTAATAATAGACCTAAACCTGATCCTGGGTTAGAAGCTACGGTAAAGTAGATTGATTTCCCAAGATTAACTGCTTCTTGCATCCCAAGTGGATAGTAGATCCCTTGGTCGATGACGTTGTTTAAGAACAATACTTTTGCAGGCTCATTAATCAAAGCTAAAATAGGAAGAAATCCTGTTTTGACCAATGCTTCAATTAAAGTTGTAACAAGTGTATTTGCACTTTCGATGAGTGGTCCCACCACTGTGAAGGACCCTAATATTAATAATAAACCAATGATCCCCAAACTGAAATTATTCACTACCATTTCAAAGCCGACAGGAATTTTCCCCTCCAAAAATTCGTCAAACTTCTTAATAATATATGCACTCAATGGTCCCATGATCATAGCTCCTAAGAACATTGGGATACTTGCTCCGACAATTAAACCAATCGTACCTATGACCCCCGCCACAGCACCACGATCTTGATGAACTAGTCGTCCCCCTGTATAGGCTAATAATAGTGGTAGCACATAGATAATCATTGGACCTACGATGCTTGAAAATGCTTCATTTGGAATCCATCCAGTTGGGATGAATAGTGCGGTTAGAAATCCCCATGCTATGAATGCTCCCATATTAGGAATGACCATAGCAGTAAGAAATCCACCAAAAGCTTGAACTTTTGCTCTATTTACGCTCATTCAATTTCTCCTTTAATTTCATGATTCGATCAATGACGTTTCATCTTAATCTTAATGTCCTAAAGTTAGTGGCCAGTTAACTTCTTATTATGATTAAGAGTGATTTATGTTAAAGATGATGTCATCTTTCCCAATTTAGTTAAAAAACAAATTCTCAATCTCATTAGTATCATTTGCATTAAGGATTTCTTTTAAACGTGATTCATCCATTAATACTTCCGCAAGGACTGATAAGAGTTCCATATGTTGGTTATTGTCATTCGCTGAGAATGCAATAATCAACTTCACAGACTTATCATCAGGGTACATCACTGGTTGATCAAGTTTTAATATTGATACTCCCGTTTTCATAACCCCCATCTCTGCTCTAGAATGCGGTAATGCCACATGGGGCATAATTACAATATAGGAACCATTGTTCTTAACGTTGTCAATCATTGCATTCACGTAGTTATCTGTGATACACCCCGCTTCAAGTAGAGGGGTTGCTGCAACGATGATTGATTCGGTCCAGTTGTTAACACTTTCTTTCACCGAAACCTTTTTAAAGTAAGAAACGTTATTCATGGCAACCTCTTTTCTAGACAATCACAGTGTAACATGGTCTTTAATTTGTGCGAATACAAAGAATGTTTCAAATTTTTTTGAAATCTTCTTATACTTCATCTATTTTGGGATGATGCTATAATGACCTTAAGGTAAGCCATGAAAAACAAAGAACTTGAAATTCTAGAGTATGTGATTGAATGTGGTAACACACTAACCTTAGATGAACTTTGTGACAAGTTTCATTTAAATCCAAGAAGTATTCGTTATTACATGGATTTTATTATGCAGGAACTGAAGAATGCACACATTGAATTAGATCGTGGCACATATACTATCGGTAATATTGAAGCCATTCGATCATTTCTTGCTGATCCAAAAAATATTTCATCACTGACTAGTATTAAGAAATTTCGTATGTTGTTTGCTTTTGCATTTGACGAATCAATTAATCTATCACGTATGGCGCAAGAATTGGATATTAGTCGAGTTACCGCGAAACAGTATCTATTGGAAATAGAAAATCAATTAGCTCAATACTCACTTAAAACTAAGTTTGATAATAATGGTATCTCACTCATTGGTTCAGAAGAAGCGATACGAAGTGTGCAGCTTCAAATACTGCTTGATTATCACAGTTTTAGTGAGATAAAACGGCGTTCTCTACATGATATTACTTTTCACTACACAGATTTTAATCATTTTATCCCGATTGATGAATTTCTAAAAAATGTTCAAAGTGAAATGAACTCAATTTTAACTGATTATTCATTCCAAATATGTAGGAATTATTTGATCATTGCATTAAGAAGAATCCAAAAACAAAGAGTTCTAAGTTTTTCAAATCATCTGGATTTTCTTTTGAAGAGTCCTGAATTCAAAATCATTAGTCATTACATACATCTTTTAGAAGATACATTCAAAGTTGAACTTAATCAAAATGAAATTGAGAAGATTACTGACCTGCTTATAGGTAGTCATTATTCATTCAATCATGAATTGAAAGAGAATACTTGGTTTGAGAATAATTTGTTTGTGACTAAGTTAATTGCTAATTTTAGTAAACACATTAATCTCAACCTTAATCAAGATCAATTACTCGTTAATAGTCTATTAACTCATTTGAAACCAACTATGTATCGGATGCTCCATAATATAAAGTTGAGTGAAATTGATACGGAAGAAATTATCCAAAATTTCGCGTATGAGTATGAAATCACTCAACGTGTTCTTAATGAGTTAAAGTTCTTTACCAATCACAACGCAGATAAAGATGAGATTGCTTTAATAACCTTACATTTTAAAGCTGCTATGAATCGTTATCATTCTACCCATAATAAACAGCTAAAAGTGTTAATTGTTTGTTCGCAAGGATATGGTACTTCTCGTCTTCTTGAACAACAACTTAATGAAGTCTATTCGGTAGATATAGCTGAATGCATTCCATCACATTTCTTGCCATTTTATGAGAATCTCGCGGATATTGATTTAGTCGTAACTACAATCAAGGAACTAACTCTTGAACAACCAATTCCAATGATTTATGTCAAGCCAATTTTGTCTTCAGATGATTTCAAAAAATTGGATGAAGTCTTAGTGAGTCGAAAATCACAAATTCTTCTTTCTGAACTAACTCAAATTATTGATGAACACGCTCATATTAATGATCGAAAGAAAATGGTTGATCATCTGATTTCT
The DNA here is from genome assembly GCA_018333955.1 of Erysipelotrichia bacterium. Taxonomy (GTDB): domain Bacteria; phylum Bacillota_I; class Bacilli_A; order Erysipelotrichales; family Erysipelotrichaceae; genus UBA6182. The sequence continues at coordinate 9,387 of JAGXSD010000060.1, read as the reverse complement.
CGATTTGGTAATACTCTCATCAATGATCTAGAATCCCCCAATATAAACCTAATGAAGTTCTTATCGATTGATAATGTTCTCATTATTGAAGAGAAGATTGATTGGCAAACCGCCATTTCACTATGCGGAGATATGCTAGTGACCAATGGCTATGTGAATGAACTATATGTTGAAAGCATGATTGAAGCATTCGAAAACTATGGCTCGTATATGGTGATTGATGAAGGAGTAGCTATTCCACATGCTAAAAATGAAGACAATGTATTCCAAACCGGGATTGTCCTAACGATATGTAAACATCCTGTTATATTTAATGGAGACCACCACATCTCATCATTCTTTGCATTTTGCTCAGCAGATCATCACGAACATTTGGATGCATTAGTTGCCATATCAAATCTCATTAGCGAAACAGACTTTAAGAATTTGATAGCTACATTTAATGATGAACATGAAGTCATTGCCTATATTCGTGATTTCGCACTAAGGAATTAAAGAAATGAGGAAAATATATGAACAACATTTGGAATGAAGCCAAGATCTATTCGCCTTCTCTGATTACGCTAGATATGTGTAATTTAGAGTCTCAAATCAGAGACCTTGAAGCATCAGGAATTAAGATGCTTCATGTGGATATTCTCGATGGACACTTTAGTCCAAGTATGCCACTTGGATTTGAAACCGTAAAACAACTTCGAAACAAGACTGATTTATTTTTTGATTGCCATGTGATGACTAGTGATTATGATTACTTTGTGGATGAACTTATTTCAATTGGAGTCCAACAAATTGTCTTTCAAATTGAAACCGCAAAACATGTGGATGGGCTTCTTAATAAAATCCATAATGCAGGAATTAAAGCCGGGGTAGCATTAAAACCATCCACTCCACTGTCAGTATTAGACTACATTTTAGATAAATGTGATACCGTGGTCCTCATGCTTATTAATCCTGGGTATGCATCAAGTGGAAAAGAAGATCAAATTCATTATGGTGGTCGCAAGATTAAAGAATTAAGAGCAATGATTCAATCACGAGGACTTAATACCAAGATTTCAATTGATGGGAGAATCTCTCCACAAAATATTGCGGATTATGGAAATGGTCTAGTGGATATCTTTGTATTAGGAACGACTTGTTTATCAAGAACGAATCTTAAGGAATCTATTAAGAAATTGGGAGAATATCATGACACAAATAACATTTAACAATCATAAAGATATTGTATTAAGTGAGCTCCATCAAGCTTTAAGTATGATTAGTGATGACACAATCCAACAACTCATCTCAGAAATTACCTCTGCCGAAAAGGTCTTCTTTGTGGGAGTAGGAAGAGTCATGTTATCACTACAATCTATCTGCAAACGACTATCTCATCTTGGGATAAATGCCCATTGTGTTGGGGAGATTACTGAACCTGCCCTTACTGATAAAGATTTACTGATTGTTGGATCAGGAAGTGGATCAACTTTATTCCCTCTCGCAATCGCAAAAAAAGCGCATCAATTAGGAGCACGAGTGATTCACATTGGATCTAATCCTAATAGTGAACTAAGTTCAATGGTAAGTTTAATGGTAAGAATTCCCGTCCAAACTAAGTACTACCTAGAAGATGAAATCACATCCCAACAACCCATGACCTCGCTATTTGAACAGTCTTTATTATTATTAGGAGATATTGTTGCTTTAATGATTATCAAACAGAAGGATGTGAATTTAAAATCCTTGTGGCAGTATCATGCAAATCTTGAATAGTATGAAAAAAGCTTGTCATTTTGGAGCTGGCAATATTGGACGAGGGTTTATAGGGTTAATACTTCATCATGCAGGATATGATGTTTCATTTGCGGATGTGAATAGTTCTCTTATTAGACAACTTAATGAAAGTAAGCAATATCCTGTTGAGACTATCGCTGTTTCACCACAACGATATGTGGTGAATGTTGAACGAAGTTTTGATATTAATGAAGATACGGATGCGTTAATTGAAACCATGGCAAACGTGGATATCCTTACGACTGCGGTGGGTCCCCACATACTACCAAAGATTGCTCCATTATTCGCAAAAGCACTAGAAATGAAATTTACGAATTCTTCATATTCTTATCTTAATATCATCGCCTGTGAAAATGTCATCGGTGGAAGTGAATTATTAAAACGGGAAGTCTTCAATTATCTTTCTGAACCAGTCAAAGACTTTGTGAATGAGTGGGTTGGATTCCCTAATTCAGCCGTCGATCGCATTGTGCCAATTCAAGATAATCAAGAACCACTTTTAGTTAGGGTTGAAGAATATGTTGAATGGGTGATCGATTCAGTCAATGCGAAAGGTGCGCTTAATTTTAAAGGTGCTATCTTTACAGACAAACTTGAAGCATTTATTGAGCGAAAGTTATATTTGGTGAATGCTGCGCATGCTGCAATTGCATACATGGGTTATCAAAAAAGATATGAAACCATTAGTGAATCTTTGAATGACCAAGAAATCATGGATCATGTCTATGCTCAAATGCTTGAAGCCGCAACACTACTATCTCTTAAACACGGGTTTGATATGCAAGAATTACGTGAATATGCCAATAAAACACTAAAACGATTTGCTAATCCTGAAATCACAGATTCAGTGTATCGAGTTGGTCGATCACCAATCAGAAAGTTATCATTGAATGATCGTTTTATTAAACCACTTCTTGAAATGTTTGAATACCAATGCGAAAGTAAGCATTTCGAGCTCTCAGTCTACAATGCCTTACAGTATGATTACGTGGAAGATGAAGAAGCTGTAAGTTTAAATGAGAAGATTAAGGAAAATGGACTTGAAAGAACTCTTACAGATATGTGGAAGGTATCAAGTGATCATCCACTTGTTCAATCTATCATCAAACTAAAGTACACCAACTAGAAACCTAGTTCATCATGAACTAGGTTGTTATAAAAAGACAAATCTTTCGATTTGTCTTTTATTTCATTTGATTAATAATCGTCGTTTGATTTCGACCTAAGCTTTTTGACATATATAATGCTTGATCGGCTAAATCAATGATTCCTTCCATAGAAAGGTTTGGATAGATCATTGCGCCACCAATTGAAACGGTCACTTGGATATCTTTAGTTTCGTGAAGATAAGAGGATTTCATCACAATATTTCTTAATCTTTCCGCCACTGCTCTTAAATCATTCTCATTATCAAACACAAATAATCCAATGAATTCCTCACCACCCCAGCGACTGACTACATCATGTCTTTTTATATTTGAGACAAGTGACTTAGACACTAGTTTCAATATTTCATCCTTTAACATATGTCCATAGGTATCATTAATGACTTTGAAATAATCGATATCAAACATAAGAATCCCAAAGCGTTGATTAAATTGCTGATACTCTTCAATCATATTTTTCAGTGCAAATTCAAAGTAACGGCGATTTGGAATTTGCGTAAGTGGATCCTTCATGAGTTCATGTTTTAGAGAAACGTTTTCATCAATTACTTCCTTTTGAAAACGCTCATCGGTAAATACTTCAATTGCTCCGATGATACTTTTCTTATCATTGTATAAAGGAATTGATTTTACACTCACTGGAACTCGATGTCCTTGTTTATGTTTTAAGTAGACATGGGCTTGTTGGAGTTCACCAGTTTGAATGGTGTAATGAAGTGGACATCCCGCAAAACATAACATCTTCCCTTGATCATCCACATGTTGTAATAAGTTATTATGACAGTATTTGTTAACAACTTCTTCAGATGAATATCCCGTAATACGCTCACTTCCTTTATTCCAAAACACAATTTTACGTTCTCTATCCACAACATATACACCTTCAAACAACTGATTCAAAAGGTTTTGATCGTAACAATCGGTCATGGGGTACCTCACTGACCTTGAAGGAAATGCTCAATCGCTTCGACAGATTTGATAATATTCGCCGATAGATTTTCATATCCTTGTTCTGTAATCAGAACATTATCTTCAATACGAATGCCTAGATTAAGTTCTTCAATATATAACCCAGGTTCTACAGTAATCACATGTCCTGGTTGAAGAATTGTATCATCATATTGACCTACATCATGAATATCAAGTCCTAAGAAATGAGATACTCCATGATAATAAACTTTAGAGACATCTTCAGCCGACTTGATAAATCCATCTTCCACAAGTCTCACTTTATAGAATTCAACCAAGGCTTGATTGAGTTCTCTTATTGCTACTCCTGGTTTGCAAAGCTTAAATACAACTTCCATTCCATCTAAAACCACATTCATGGCTTTTCTTTGAATTGGTGTGAATGTTTTCCCATGAGGAAATGTACGTGTAATATCTGAACTGTAGTGATTGAGTTGAGATCCCATATCCACAAGAATCAAAGCATCTTTTTCAATATCCTGATTATTTTCTACATAGTGTAAGATGGTGGCTCGCTTGTGAGCAGCCACAATCGTATCAAAACCAGGTTTTGCTTGATGCATTTTAAACATGAATTCTAAATGAGCTTGAATCTCACTTTCGTTCTTTAAACTAGATTTAACTTTCAACATATGTTCGAAAGCATGTTGAGTCACATTAATCGCTGCTTTAATGGCTTGAACTTCTTGCTCTGATTTAATGGCACGCATGTTATGAATGACGTGATGGTGAAGCTTTGTTTGAAGTGACACATGAGAGAAATGTTGATTCATAAATCGATCCATTGGTAATTCTTGCGCATTGACTTCATTTTTATGATGGTCAAGATATAGAGTATGAACTGGTGTACGCGTAATCAAGCGATTAAGTGTGGATTGTAGCGTTGATAAAGGAAGAACTTGCGCACATCCACTAATTCTTTTTGCCTCTTCAAAGGGTAAGAATGTACCGACCCATTTTTCCATGACAGGATCAATGTCTTTTATAAAGATCATTTCCTTAACAGTACTTTCTCCCTTAACAATAAGCAGCACTGAATTGTCTTGGTTGATTCCTGTTAAGTAGAAGAAGTTTTTATTCACTTCAAAAGGAAAATGACTATCCGCTGACTTCACAATGAGATCATTGGAAATACTAATGAAGCACCCAAATGGTGCTATGGTTTTTGATAATGCTTCACGACGTTGTTGGTATTGATTCATAAACACTCCTTAGGGGCATATAGCTTAATGTCTTCTTTTTCTTTGCCTTTCACAATAGCAGCTACAATCACCGACACTGTAGAAAGTTCTTTAAGACCTTGTTGAGTTAAAATCCAAATTTGAGATTGTTGATCTTCTTTATAAGGACGATATGGAGCTTGAGTAGCTTTATCTTCATCAAAATAATAATGAGGGTCATATCCTGCTTTTTTGATATTATCAATAAGTTTTTCTTTTTGCTTGTTTGATTTAAAGTCTACATATCCAAATAAGCGACGATGTAAGACACGGGAAGATAAATCACTTAAAATCTTGTCATGATGGGTTTGTAGTGTCATAAGTAGACTTAAGAATGAAACTTCATCCAAGTTCATAATCGTATCATTTGAAATCTTCTGAGTAGATAAGAAGGCTTGAATAAAGGGAGCAGAGTCAAAGGTTTCAATGCCTTGTTCAATGCAGTCTTTCATGCGTTGAAATAAAGATGAAATCATGACCTCTGTACTACGAGAGACTGGATGGTAGTAAACCTGCCAGTACATGTGATATCTTGCCATGATGTAGTCTTCAATCGCATGAACACCGCTCTCCTTCACTACAAGTCTTTCACCTTCAATTCGTAAGGTTCTTAGAATTCGCTCAATATCAAATTGTCCATAACTTGTTCCGGTAAAATAAGCGTCTCTTAATAGATAGTCCATACGATCCGCATCAATTGGTCCTGAAATGATTTGTGATAATAAAGGTTTCTCATAGCGATGACTTAAGATCTTCGCAATCGCTTCAGGAAGGCGAGGATCTGCTTCCATTAATATACTATGAATGTGTGATGGTTGAGTAATGAGTTGAATGGAAAGTAATTCATGATGCACATGACTCACATTTTCAAATGCATGTGAGAATGGGCCATGCCCAACATCATGTAGCAAGGCAGCGCAAAGTAGCGCAACTTGTTCAAAGTCTGTGAGTTGATCTTTTAAACCACTGACTTCATCAATCATGCGACGTGTAATTTCATACACCCCCAAAGAATGGGAAAATCGAGAATGTTCTGCAGTATGGTATACCATCATTGAAACTCCTAATTGATGGATACGACGAAGCCGTTGAACTTCCCTTGAATTGATTAAATCCCAAATGAGTTGTAAGTCCACATGAATATACTCATGAATGGGATCTCTTAACACTTTTTCTTCGAGAGTTTGATGATACATGATGTCCTCCTATCGTGCTAAGCACGCTGATATGACACGCTCTTCTCCTAATAAATATAAGGTTGATGCTAAATCTGGACCATGAACTTTACCTGATGCGACGACCCGTAGTCCCATAAAGAGTGGTTTACCTTTAAAGCCACTCACTTCTTTTACTTTATTAATCGTTTCTTTAATAGTGTCGACATTCCAAACTTCAGGACGATGGGCTGCGAAGGTATGTGCAACGACTTGAGTTGAGTCAAGTGCAAACATACTTTCTGCTTCGTCATTCTCTAAGGTAACTCCTTCTTCAAAGAACATGGATGTTAAAGTCACAATTTCTTGGCCATATGAACATTGTTCTTGGAAAAGATGAAGTAAAGTATCTACCCATGTTTCAGATTTTGTGGATAAATCATAAGCTTTATTAAGGAATGGAAGTGTTAAGGCTTTAAATTCTTCAAAGGATAATGCTTTAATATAGCGATTATTAATCCATTTTAATTTCACTGGATCAAACATCGACGGGGACTTAGAAAGTCTTTCTTCACTGAATTGTTCAATGAGTTCTTGGTGAGTAAAGATCTCTTCTTCCCCCACTGGAGACCATCCTAATAAACTCATGAAGTTAAACATGGCATGAGGAAGATATCCAAGTTCTTCATATTGAGACATAAATTGCAGAATTGAATTATCTCGTTTTGATAGTTTTTTACGTTGTTCATTAACGATGAGCGTCATATGCCCAAATTTGGGAGTATCCCAATTCAACATGCGATAAATCATCATCTGTTTTGGGGTATTAGAAAGATGCTCTTCGCCTCTAAAGACATGAGTTATTTCCATAGTATGATCATCGATCACTACCGCAAAGTTATAGGTTGGAATGCCATTGGCCTTTATAAGAACCCAATCTCCAATATCCTTAGATTCAAAAGAGACCTCTCCTCTAATCATATCTTCAAATACGTAGGTTTCTTGTTCGGGCACCCTTACACGAATGGTAAACGGTATATTATTAGCATCTAGTTGTGCTAATTCCTCTTTAGAGCGATGTAGTAAGCATTTGCGGTTATATTGAGTTGCGACAACTCCTTGTGCTTTTTGAGCTTCATAATCCGCTTCTAACTCTTCTTCACTGCAATAACACTTGTAAGCATGTCCTGCATCAATGAGTTCTTGAGCATATTTTTGATATAAATCAAGACGTTCCATCTGACGATAAGGTGCATACTTTGGATTAGGATTAGTTGGAGACTCATCTGGAGTAATTCCTAACCAATTAAGATACTTCATTTGGGATTCTTCACCCCCAGCAACATTGCGTTCTAAATCAGTATCTTCAATACGTAAAATAAAATCACCATGATAGTGTTTTGCGAATAAATAGTTAAATAAAGCAGTTCTGGCGTTGCCAATGTGTAAATGCCCCGTTGGGGATGGTGCGTATCGAACGCGGACCTTTGTCATAAGTTAATACCTCACTATGTGCATACTTATTATACAACATTTGTTGAAAACTTTTGAAAACGATTTACAGAAGGAGGTAAAGTAAAACTGCCCATTTAAGGCAGTTTTACTAGGATATGGTTAGAAAGAGGAAAACTCTGGACGTTTTAGCGTGCACGATAGAATATTTGGACCCAACGGTACTTACCATCTTCACCTTTAGTAATCGCAACTGATAGTTCTTCAAATTTTTCATTAAGAATATTTGCGCGATGAGATGTTGAGTTCATCCAAGCTGCGACAACTTGCTCAGGAGATCTAAATCCAGAAGCTAAGTTTTCACCAATATTACGATATAGGAAATCTGGTCCAAATACGGTAAAGAAACGTGTTCCGTCTGGACGAGTGTGTGAGAAATGAGTAATGATTTCGATTGAGCGAATTTTTGCGCCTTCTTCAAGAGTGGTATTGTATTTAAGTAATTTTAATCCTGCTTTTTGACGTTCAATGTTTGTTAAACGGAGGATTTCAAGTTCCCAAGTCGCTGCTGGGGTTGATGATACTTCTTCAACAGGTTGAACTACTTCAACAGCTTTAGTTTCTTCTTTAGGTTGAGTCTCAACAGGAGTCGGTGTTGGTGTTGGTTGCACAGGAGTTGGTGTTGGTGTTGGTTGCACTGGAGTTGGTGTTGGTTGTACTGGTGTTGTTTCAACTTTAGGTTGAGTCACTGTTTTGACTTCTTCAACAGTTTTAACTTCTTCCTTCATTTCTTCAGGTTGCGCTTCAACTTCAACTTCTTTTTCTTCTAGAGTTTCAACTTCTAAAGGTTGTTCGATTTCTTCAATATTTTGAGTTGTTTTTGGTTGTTCAATTTCATTAGGTTGCTCAGCAACATCATAAAGAACCATAGATTCAACGGGTGCGGTATTGAGTAGAGCTTGTAGATTGATGACACTTGGTGTTGCGATTAACATAACAGCTGCAGCAAGTGTGATTAACGTATGTTTTAACATCGTTCCTCCTACCTACTGTTCTCCAACAAAAAGAACAGTTTCTTTGGTAACTGGCTGTCTTCCTTCGAAGACCCTGTAGCTTTGCGTCCCATGATCACTCATGGTTTGCCTTTATCAGTAAATTGTTCGCACTGATGAATGATTCAATTGTCTTAAAATAAGAAAAAAGAACACATTCTTTGGTAACTGGCTGTCTTCATTCGAAGACCCTATAGTTTTGCGTCCCACAATCACTCGTGGTTTGCCTTTATCAGTAAAAAGTTCTTACCTGATAATCTATTGACGTACATTTAATGTACTACACCTTATATAACATAAATATTTCAAATATGCAAGATATTTGTTATTTTTTATGATTATTTGTGTTTATATGTTGAATTTATGTTTTTTTAATGATTATCCTTACTTTGAATTGTCAAGTCCAGAATCTTGTGTAAAATCTATTAGTTAGTCAGTGGATTCATTTAAATGATCCACTTTTTTGTTTTCTCAGTAAATTTTATATATTGGCGAGCACTGGATTGCCATTCTTCATGAACATCAATAAGGACTGATCCTATTAAACGTAGTGCTGATTGCTCATTTGGAAATATGCGTACCACTTTCTCTCTTCGTC
>JAGXSD010000059.1 GCA_018333955.1 Erysipelotrichia bacterium | reverse complement strand
AGAGACCTTGACGTTTAAGTGTTTGAATTTCAATTCGCTCAGTAAGGGCTAGGTGTTGTCCTTTGTGTAAAGTCGTTGTATCATTTAAGGGCATCATTTAATGATCCTTTCTCATGTGTTTCGCAACTCTATGATACTCGGTTTCTTTAAATGGTGCTTTTCTTTTATTCTATTGGGTGGACGACTTCATTTTACAATTTGCCAATATAAAAAATTACATCAAATGTAATTATTTTCTTGACATGTTTCTGAAACAAACATATAATTTGAGAAACTTGTTACATAGGAGGAACAATGATGAAGAAGAAAGCAGCGATATTGATATCACTGGTCTTAATCTTTGGATTATTGGTGGCTGGATGTGCTCCATCAACACCAGATCCAGGTAAAGATACTTTAGTGGTAGCGATGGGTGGAAACCCTGTCACCCTTGATCCTCATGGATCCAATGATCAGGCATCAAGCCGAGTTCATCGTCAAATTTATGAGACGTTAATATATCAAACTGAATCCCTAGATTTAGTTCCAGCTTTAGCGACGTCTTGGACTCAAGTCGATGATCTAACATTTGAGTTTAAACTTAAATCAGGGGTTAAGTTTCATAATGGTGAAACCTTAACTGCGAGTGATGTGAAGTTTACACTTGAGCGTGCATTAGCATCCCCATTTATTGGCCATATTGTAGGTCCAATCGATAAAGAATCGATTACGGTTGTGGATGATTTAACGATTCGTTTCTCTACAACTCGTCCATTTGCACCAATGCTTACACACTTGGCTCACCCAGCAATGGCGATCTTAAATGAGAAAGCAGTCACTGAAGGGGGAGAAGATTATGGTACCAATCCAGTTGGAACAGGTCCATTTAAATTCGTGTCATGGGATTTTGATGAAAAAGTCACTTTAGAACGTTTTGATGACTATCATGGAACTAAAGCACTTCTTCGTGAAGTTGTATTTAGAATTATTCCTGATAATACTGTCCGTACAATTGAACTTGAAACTGGTGGAGCAGATATTGTTTACGATATTCAACCAGCTGATGTAAGTCGCGTTGATGCAGACCCAACTTTAACTTTAGTTCGTGATGCGAACTTATCCGTAACTTATATTGGATTCAATGTTGATAAAGCTCCATTTAATGATGTACGTGTACGTCAAGCGATTAACTTAGCTATCGATATGGAAGCGGTTGTGAATGCGGTTTATGCGGGTGTTGGATCTCCTGCTAAGGGACCTTTAGGACCAAACGTGTTTGGGGCTAACATGGATCTTGATGGCTGGGATCGTGATTTAGATCAAGCTCGCGCACTTCTTGCGGAAGCAGGATTTGCGGATGGCTTTACAACGACACTATGGACTAACGACAACTTACAACGTGTTCAGATTGCTGAAATCGTTCAAAATCAACTTGCTGATGTAGGTATCACAGTTCAAATTGTTGAAGTTGAGTGGTCAAAATACTTAGCTGATACTGCAGCAGGTTTACATGATATGTTCATTCTTGGATGGACAACTGTTACTGCTGATGCTGACTATGGTCTATATGCATTATTCCACAGTTCCGCAAAAGGTACTCCTGGAAACCGTACATTCTACTCCAATGCTCGTGTTGATGAACTTCTTGACTTAGGTCGTACTACCACTGATCAAGCTGCTCGTTTAGCAGCCTATCGAGAAGCTCAAGAAATCATCCGTAATGAAGCTCCTTGGATCTTCACATGGAATGGTGAAAATATTAGTGGTACTCATAGTTCTGTGAGAGGATTCTTACAACACCCTGCAGGTCACCACAACTTAGCGAAAGTTTCATTCGCACCTTAATTCTTAAAAACTTCATTACTTCTCAAGGGTCATAGTCTATGGCCCTTGAGTTTCTCATGAATAGGATGGTATCACTATGTTCAAATACATACTTAGAAGAATATTCTTAGTTATTCCAGTCATGCTTGGAGTTTCTTTCCTTGTGTTTACAATGATTCACTTTACACCGGGTGATCCTGTAACCACCATTTTAGGTGAAACCGCATCTCAAGAAAGCATTGATCAATTACGTGAAGAACTGGGATTAAATGATCCATTCCTTGTTCAATACTTTAGATATGTTCGAAACATTGTGGTTGATCAAGATTTAGGTCGATCATATGTTACTCGACGCTCCGTCACCAATGAGATCATCTCTCGTTATCCAAATACGCTTCGTCTCGCTTTACTTGGAGTGATTGTATCTGTTTCAATTGGGGTGCCATTAGGAATTATTTCTGCAGTTAAGCAATACTCATGGATTGATAATATTGCGATGTTCTTTGCGCTAATCGGGGTTTCTATGCCTATATTCTGGCAAGGAATACTGTTAATCATTTTATTCTCGGTGGTGTTAAGAGTTTTACCGTCATCAGGATTTAATACTTGGCAACAAATGATCTTACCAGCCTTAACATTAGGTACTGGTTCTGCTGCGATTGTGGCCCGTATGACGCGGTCTAGTATGCTAGAAGTATATCGTCAAGATTACATCCGTACTGCTCGATCAAAAGGATTAAGAGAATTTTCAGTCGTTGTGAAACATGCACTACGAAACACATTGATTCCTGTGGTGACCATTGTTGGTTTACAATTTGGGTTTTTATTAGGAGGTGCAATTGTGACTGAAACGATATTCTCAATTCCTGGAGTTGGTCGACTGATGGTGGATGCAATACGTCAAAGAGATATGTTAATTGTCCAAGGGGGGGTGCTTGTGATTGCCTTTACCTTTAGTATCATCAACTTAGTCGTCGATGTGACGTATGCATTCCTCGATCCGAAAATCAGAGCACAATATAAGTAGAAAGGAACATTATGTCAGTTTATAATGAAAAAAGACAAAGTCTATGGTTAGACACTTGGCGAAGACTTCGCAAAAATAAAGCGGCTGTTGTCGGATTAGTCATTTTACTGCTCCTTATATTGATTGCGATTTTTGCGGATGTGATTGCACCCTTTGATTTTAGGACTCAAGATTTGAATGCAGTGTTTGTTAAACCAAATACGACTCACTGGTTTGGGACTGATAATTTTGGTCGAGATATATTCTCTAGAGTAGTCTATGGAGCACGAATTTCACTTCTGATTGGGTTTATTGCGGTAGGCATTGCACTCTTCACGGGTGGTTTTTTAGGGGCTGTATCAGGTTATTTTGGGGGATGGTTTGATACCTTTGTAATGAGAATTATTGATATTATGCTTGCGGTACCCACTATTTTATTGGCTATTTCAATCGTCGCAACCTTAGGTCCTGGAATAACTAATCTAATGATTGCGGTGGGTGTCAGTAGTGTCCCTTCATATGCACGTATAGTGCGAGCTAATGTAATGTCCATCAAAGAAATGCAATTTATTGAAGCCGCACGAGCCATGGGAACCAGAGACATTCATATCATCATAAAGCATGTCATACCAAACACCTTAGCTCCGGTAATTGTTCAAGCCACCATTGGGGTAGCTGGTGCCATACTTTCGGCTGCGGGTCTAGGATTTATAGGTTTAGGCATTCAACCACCAAACCCTGAATGGGGAGCGATGCTCAATGCGGGGAGACATTTTATTCGAGACAATCCTCATTTAACGACTTATCCTGGATTAGCCATCATGATTACTATTCTTTCGCTCAACTTACTTGGCGATGGACTTAGAGATGTGCTTGATCCAAAACTCAAAGATTAGATATATCCCTTATACGCTTGTAACTTATAGAACATAACGCAAAAACGACATCCTTCATGGGATGTCGTTTATTGATTGAAGAGCGTGAATGGATGTCGCTGGGGTATGGGTAATGAAAATGTTAATAACTCTTTGGTTGTTGGATGAGGGAAACTCAGTTCAAATGCAAACAAAGCAATAGGATGGGTTGGTTTTGCATTTGGATTATATCGTTGATCATAAAGTATCGGAGCGTGCCTTGATGATGTTTGGACCCGAATTTGATGTGAGCGTCCACTAATGAGTTTAATCACGCAATAGGTTGTCCCATCATTAAGAGATTGCGATGATTCAATCACAAGTTGTGAAGGTTTGCCTTGAGGATGAACTTTAGTCATATTATTTTTTTCATCTTTTAATAGTCGATCCTCATAAGTTCCTAGTTTTAATGGCTTTGCGATAATTGCGACATATCGTTTGACAAGTTGATGATTTCGTAAACTATCAGACAGACGAGATGCAGCTTTTGCACTAAGGGCAAACACCATCACCCCTCCTACAGGTCGATCAAGACGATGTACAAGGGCGACATAAGCTTCATTAGGTTTATTTCGAGTAACTTTGATGTAGCGTTTAATGGAATCAAGTAAAGAATCATCATGGGAATCATCAGGATTCACGGGCATCATGATTGGCTTTTCAACCACAATCACATGATTATCTTCATACAAGACATTTAAGGCTTCCATATACCACTTACCCCTGCAGGTAGGTTAAGTTGTGAATCAATAATAGGTAATCCTATTTCATCCACACTGACATTATTTCCTAGTGTGGAGCGCATAATATTATCAATCACACTTGCGCTTAAATTGGTGGTATAAGAATTAAGTAACACAAAACAAGGATCATCACTAAGGACTTGTTTGATAAGATTGAGTAATGGAACAAGTTGTTCTTCAATTTTCCAAACTTCATTATTTGGTCCACGTCCATAAGAAGGTGGATCAAGAATGACAACATCATATCTGCGACCTCGTTTCACTTCGCGATTAACAAATTTAACACAGTCATCAACAATATAACGAATCGTTTTATGATCTAAATGATTTAACTTAACATTTGTTTTGGCCCAATCCACCATGCCTTTTGCGGCATCCACATGCACCACTTCACTGACATTCTCACACTGTGCACAGGCAATAGTCGCTCCACCGGTATACGCAAAAAGATTCAAGACTTTAATATCTTTTCGTGAAGATTGGTTCAGTGTTTCTTGCATCCAATCCCAGTTTGTGGCTTGTTCTGGAAATAATCCAAAATGTTTAAAATTGGTGAGAGAGACTTCAAATTTTAACTGACGATATGGTAAAACCCACGCTTCTTTCATTTTGGTATGAAATGTCCACGCACCTCCACCTTGTTTTGATCGTGAATACGCAGCATCCACCTTTTGCCATAAATGGGGTTTTTGTTTTGGCCATATGGCCACTGGATCTGGACGTATCACGGTGTAGGGTCCAATTTTTTCTAGTTTTTCTTGATCTCCAGCATCAAGAATCATGTAATCTTGCCAATAGTTTGCTTTTCTCATAGTGACCTCTTTAGCATTATATCATATCCTTACTGACTGATTGTGCTCACTCTGATATAATAATAACAGCTATGGAACTAACACATTTAAACTCTGAACAACTTAAGGCAGTGACCACGACGTCTCAATATGTCCGAATTATCGCTGGTGCGGGTAGTGGTAAAACCCGTGTCCTCACGTCTCGTATAGTATATCTTATACGAGCTTTTGATGTGAAGCCACAATCGATTTTAGCAATTACCTTTACAAATAAAGCCGCTAATGAAATGAAACAACGTTTATTTAAAGAATTAGGGGATGAAGCACGAATGAGTACCATCTCGACGATTCATTCATTATGTGTCAGAATGCTTCGTGAGGATATAGGGGTTTTAAATTGGCCGAAAAACTTCACGGTGATGGATGAAGATGATCAAAAATCACTGATTAAACAAATCATGAAAGATCTTAAATTTGAGAAGAATCGCTATAAGCCAAGTTCACTCATTAATTATATCTCTTCACAAAAAGGTGGAGATATTAGCGTTGAACGTGCAAAGATGCTTGCGGGAACCAATGAAACATTTCAAGATTTTGCCAAGGTGTATGAACATTATTTAAAAGTATGTGAGAGTAAGTATTACCTTGATTTTGATGACTTACTTTTAAAGAATGTGATGATGTTGAAGGGGTTTCCAAGTGTTCGATCAAAGTGGCAGAAACGTTTTCACTATATCCATGTGGATGAATTTCAAGATGTTGACCATGTTCAATACGAAATGTTAAGACTTCTAAAATCAAGTGAAAACTATGTTTATGTCGTTGGAGACCCTGATCAGACGATTTACACTTGGCGAGGAGCAGATGTCAACTTTATTCTTAACTATGAGAGAGATTTTTCTCCGTGTGAAAGCATTGTTTTGAATCAAAATTATCGCTCAACTAAAGCGATTCTTGATGGTGCAAATTCACTGATTAAAAACAATACGATGCGTGTTGATAAAGATTTATTCACTGAGAATGAATCAATGGTAAAAATCGAACATCATTCCTTTAATAAAGAAGCGGAACAAGCTGATTGGGTTGCTAGAAAGTTAAAGGAATTTAAACAAAGTGGTTTGAACTATGCTGAAAGTGCGATTTTATACCGTTCTAATTACATCTCACGTGAAATCGAAAAAGCATGCCGCAACCATCATATTCCATATATGATTTATGGAGGTCAACGATTCTTTGATCGTATGGAAGTAAAAGATATGTTAGCTTATGCTCGTTGTGTTGTTTCTCAAGATGATTTATCATTTTTAAGAATTATTAATACCCCAAGACGTGGACTTAGTACTAAGAGTGTGGATGCTCTAACTACCTTTGCATTTGAGCGTGGTTTATCATATTATGAAGCCGCAACCATGTATCGTGAGTTTTCACCGAAAGTGAATAAAGCTCTAGACCAGTTCATCGATCTTATTGAATCTTTACGTCGTATTCAATCCTTCGCAGTGGATGTCTTTTTTGAACAAGTTTTTCTAAAGAGTGGACTCAAATCCATGTTAGAAGAAGAGAATGAACTTGATCGCATTGAAAACGTGAAAGAACTCATGAATGATGCACGGGAATTTATGACTATTTATCCTGAAGCTGCTTTAGATGAATACTTACAGCTTGTGGCTTTGTATACTGATAAAAGCACGATGTTGCATCAAGATCATGTTTCATTAATGTCTGTGCATGCCGCAAAAGGACTTGAGTTTAATCATGTTTTCTTGGTTGAGTTTTGTGAAGGAGTATTCCCTAACGAGCGTAGTCTTTCAGAAGGAAAACATGCCTTAGAAGAAGAGCGTCGACTTGCATATGTTGCGATGACGCGGGCTAAGAAGAAGCTTTTTATCACTGATAGTGCTGGTCATTCCTTTGTGCTCTCTCGTCCTAAGCAACCATCTCGCTTTATTGATGAAATTGATGAAGCATGTATTCATCATGTCAACAAGGTTGTATCAAAAACCAATGTATCTGTTATTCCATCATCAAACACGGTCCCAATTCGACTGCAAGATAATTTTAAAATGCCTTATCAACTCAAGGATGAAGTTGTTCATACCGAGTTTGGTGAGGGCATTGTGACGGCGATAGAAGGGGCTATCATGACCATTGCCTTCAAATTTCCTCATGGTATTAAGAAAATGATTCCTAATCCAGCATTAAAATCGAAGAAGGAGTTTCAATCATGAGTTTAGAGCGAATTCAAACACTAAGAGCATTGCTCCATCAATATAACCATGAGTATCATGTGTTAGATGCTCCAACTATTAGTGATGCCCAATATGATGCATTACTCCAGGAACTCATTCTACTTGAGAAGGACCATCCTGAACTATTTGATGCGAGTTCTCCTACTCAAAGAGTGGGAGGCGTTGTATTAGAAGGTTTTGAGAAGGTGACTCATCAAAGGTCCATGTTATCTCTAGGGAATGCATATTCATACCAAGATTTACTGGATTTTAATGATCGTATTTTATCTATGGTCAATCACGTTGATTATGTCGTTGAAGCAAAAATCGATGGTTTAGCCATGTCCATATGGTATGAAAATGGTGTATTCAAACTCGCAGCCACCCGTGGAGATGGGGTTGTTGGTGAGAATGTGAGTGAAAATATTAAGACAATTTATGATGTTCCACTTGTGTTACCACAACCATGGACCATTGAAGTTCGTGGTGAAGTGTACATGTCACGTCAATCATTCTCACAGCTTAATCAACAGCGAGAACAACAAGGACTTCCATTATTCATGAATCCTCGTAATGCAGCGGCAGGGTCCATACGGCAACTAGATACGCAACTTGTAGCCAAGCGTAAACTTTCGATGTTTGCTTATAACTGGGTAAATGCCCAAGATTTTCAAGTGGTCTCTCATCACGAGGCTTTAAAGTCTTTAAAAGATCTTGGATTTAAAGTCAGTGATTTAACATATCCATGCGCAAACATTGAACAAGTCTATGACAAGATAAAAATGATTGATGAATTACGCGACACGCTTCCATTTGACATTGATGGGGTTGTCGTCAAAGTCAATCGTTTTGAGTCACAACAACAACTCGGTTTTACCGCAAAAACACCTCGTTGGGCCATTGCTTATAAGTTTTCTGCCCAAGAAGTTGAAACAGTCCTAGAAGACATTTTCTTAACTGTAGGACGAACCGGGAAAATTACTCCTAATGCACGATTGACACCTGTGATTGTGGCTCAAACGAATGTGGGATTTGCCCAGCTTCATAATTTTGATTATATCCATGCGAAAGATATTCGTGTAAATGATCATGTGGTGGTTAGAAAAGCAGGGGATATCATTCCTGAAGTCGTGCGTGTTAATCTTGATTATCGACATCATCAAACACCATATGTTTTTGATGGTTTTTGTCCCGTTTGTCATGAGGAAACATTCTCACATCCTGATGAAGTGGATGTTTATTGTGTCAATCCTAATTGTGAAGCGAGAATTGTAGAATCACTCATTCATTATGCGAGTCGTGATGCATTAAACATTGAAGGATTAGGGGATAAAAAGGTTGCCCAATTGGTCGAAGCAAAACTTATTTCCAGTGTTGAAGACATTTATCGATTAAAAGATCATGTTAGTGAAATATTAAAACTTGAGAAGTTTGCTACAAAGAGTGTAGAGTCACTCTTAGAAGCCATTGAGGCATCAAAATCACTCCCACTTTCTAAACTACTCTATGCATTAGGGATTCGTCACATTGGTCAAAAAGCAGCACAAACTTTAGCTCAGCATTTTGTCAGTATGGATGCACTAATGCATGCAACCCATGAAGATTTAACACGTATCAAGGAAATCGGGGATGTCATGGCTAAGTCGTGTATTGAAACTATGTCACATCCTTCATTTATCGACTTGATTCATGCTTTAAAATCTTTTAATGTGAATATGCTGGAACCAGTAAAAGAAGTCAAACTTTCTTTCTTTACAAACAAAACCTGTGTCCTTACTGGATCTCTTCAGTCCATGTCTCGAAATCAAGCTAGTGATTGGTTATTAGCCCATGGAGCTAAGGTCAGTGGTTCGGTTTCAAAAGCGACGGATATTGTGATTGCAGGTGAAGAAGCAGGATCAAAACTTGACAAAGCCCGTGCTTTAGGAATAATGATTATGAATGAAGATGACTTTATGGAGGTGGTGAATCGTGAGACATAAAATTATGTTGGTATTGATGTTTGTCATCAGTTTAAGTGCGTGTTCACCGACACCTGATCCAAATGGACCTGATGATATTATTCGCCAAGATGGTGAATACGCTATGGTTGATCAGTTTACGCCTTCTGCGAATCGAGTTTATCATGGAACCTATTTGCCAATTCATCAAGCTTTAGAAGTTGGGTCTCGACTTGTGGAATTAAGTAAAGAACATTTCGATGTGAATGAATACTACTTACAAGAAGGTTCAATTATTACATTAACTCGCTTAGGAGCCTTAGTTCGTCGTGAATCCACCACCAATCCAATTGGTTTAAATCCTCCATCAGGATCATTATTTCCAAACGGAAGTGGTGTTGATATTGCGGATGCGGTGGTGGTCACAGATGTGATGGAAGTCAATTTCATGCAAAGACGTGGTAATGACTATACCTTAGCAGGGATTTCCATCGCGATTGTCCTCAATCCAAATCAAAATGTTAGTGAGAATCGAGTCCTAATTACACCAGAGCGACTTTATGAGTATGGAAGTGATATGGGCCGTAAACTTGAGAGTTATTTAAGAAGTCAATCAGGTGTCGGTGATGTTCCGATATACATTACTTTGTATTCATTGGAAAGTGTAGATGCAATTCTGCCGGGTGGTATGATTGGTGAAGGTTTATTCCTATCAAGGTCAGGTCAATTTGCTCGATTAAATGAGTCATGGATATTGATTCCTTCGAATGCATCGAATGAGTTAAATCCACTTGTTCATAGTTTGTTCTTACAACTTAAAAATAAAGTCCAAACATTGCTTCCAGAAGCTACCGGTGTTTTTGCTAGAGCACGTGTGATTAATCAAAGAATTGATTTGATGGTCATTGATGTGAATGCAAATGTTAAAACACATACTGAACTACTTGCTCTGACTCAACTTATTCTCAATGAAGTCACTAATTTTGAAGAGCAAAAAATGGATATCAAGATTCATATTAAGAACTTGAATGCCACCTTAGTTTTAATTGAAAAGAAAGCGAATGATGATGCTTTTACCATCATCTACCTAAATTAATATGAATAAAGAAATGATTCTTGCGTTAGCAAAAGAACTTAATTTTTCATTGAGTGATGATGAAGTGAATAACATTCATCTCGAGTTTGAATCGTTATTGCAACTTCTAGCACTCCTTGACACTATTGACACTGAAGGCGTTGAAGAGATGGTGTATCCTTTTGAAGCTCCTTTAACATTCTTACGTGATGATGAAGTGACTCATGAATTGAGTCAAGATGAAGCACTAAGAAATGCATCCGTTGTCAAAGATGGATATGTTGTTGTGCCTAAGGTGGTGAAATCATGAATAAATATGAAGCTTTATTAAGACTCAAAGAAATTCAAACCGACACTAATGCATGTGTCACAATCATTGAGCATGATGAGAAAACCCATGAAGGTGTGTTAAGTGATGTCGCGATTGCGATTAAAGATAACGTCGTTACCCAAGGTATTTTAACAACCGGGGGATCTTTATTACTTTCAAACTACATCCCTCCTTATGATGCGACGATTATTAAAAAGATTAAAGCTGCAGGGGGTGTTTTAGTTGCGAAAACATCATTAGATGAGTTCGGCATGGGAGGTACGGGTACTGCATCATTTAATGGTGTGGTTAAAAATCCTCATGATTTAAGTCGTCAAGCAGGAGGATCTTCTTCTGGTTCAGCAGTTGTGGTTGCCGCTAAAGCGGTGGATATTGCGATTGGATCAGATACAGGAGATAGTGTAAGAAAACCAGCTTCGTATGTGGGAGTGGTGGGCACTAAACCGACTTATGGTCGAATTTCACGCTATGGAATCATTCCGTATGCTTCTTCACTCGATCATGTGGGATACTTTACGTCTAATGTTAAACTTGCGGCATTAATGTGTGATGTCTTATCAGGTCAAGATCCACTTGATCAAACCTCTTTACCACTTCCTTCCACAAACCTAGCTTCTTCATTGAATGATGATGTGAAAGGGAAGGTTTTTGGAGTCTTTAAAGAAGTGCTTGATGCGATTGAAGAAGAAGAAACGATAAGCAATTTCAAATTATTATGTGAAGCATTAGTTGCAAAGGGAGCCATCATTAAAGAGATTTCGATGAATGAGTCTTACTTAAGAGCATGTTTACCAACCTATTATATTATTGCGAACTGTGAAGCGACGGCCAATCATTCAAATTTAACTGGTGTGAATTTTGGGTTCACACAAGCTGGAGAAGATATTGAAAGTATCATGACCAATACTCGCACACGAGGGTTTGGACCTCTCATTCGTAAGCGATTTGTGATTGGAAGTTATGGACTGAAAGATGAAAATCAAGAGAAACTATTTAGAAAAGCACAGAAAGTTCGTCGTGTGATTGTGAATGAATTTAATGCAATGCTAAAATCATGTGATGGTTTGTTAGCGCCTGCGACTTCTTCATGTGCACCGCTTCTTCAAGGTGCGAATACGAATGTGCTTTCTAATTCACATCTAATTGCCGAGAATTATATGGTGCTTGCGAATTTTGCAGGCACACCGTCCATCACGGTTCCTACATTCAAAGTTAAAGGATTACCTCATGGAGTCAATTTAACGTGTAAAGTTGAAGATGAAGCCACCATGTTTAATATGGCTCTTGCGATTGAGTCATGCGTGAAGGAGAGTGTATGAAACGTGATGTTGTCATTGGGATAGAAATCCATTGTGAGTTAAAAACGAATGCAAAGATGTTTTCAGCTTCAAAGAATGCGATTAATGATACCCCTAATCTCCATGTGAATGAGATTGATTTAGGTCATCCTGGAGTATTACCAACAGTTAATAAAAAAGCTGTTGAGTTAGCACTGCGTGCATGCATGATTACTCATTGTGATATCGACCCACTTTTAAAATTTGATCGAAAGAACTACTATTACTCCGATTTACCAAAAGGATTTCAAATTACACAGCAGTTTCATCCGATTGGAAAAGATGGATATTTAGATCTTAATGTGAATGGAAAATTGAAGCGAGTTCGCTTAGATCGTATACATATGGAAGAAGATACTGCGAAGCAAACTCATATCGGAGAAGATACTTTGATTGATTATAATCGTGCTGGTGTTCCACTGATTGAGATTGTATCTAAACCTGATATTACAAGTGCAGATGAAGCAAAAGAATATGTTTCAACTCTTCGTAATGCATTAATATTTGCGGAAGTTACAGATGGTAAGATGGAAGAAGGGTCACTTCGTTGCGACATTAATATCTCATTAAAAGATCAAGGAAGTTCCACTTTTGGCACTAAAGTTGAAATTAAAAACTTAAATTCCATTAATAATATTGAAAAAGCAATTGAAGCAGAAATTATGCGACAAAATGAACTTCTAGATCGTGGCGAAAAGGTGTTAATGCAGACGCGTCGTTATGATGAGTCTTTAAAGACTACCGTAGCCATGCGCTCTAAAGAAAGTGCAGTGGATTATCGCTACTTTCCAGAACCTAATATTCGTCCAATATTGCTTGATGAAAGTTGGATTAAGAGTGTTAAAGAGTTACTACCATGGACACCAAATCAATGGAATGAGTATTTGCTTTCGATAGGCGCGACAGAGATTGAAGTAAATATTCTTATCAATAATAAACCTTTGTTAGACTTTAGTGCTAAAGCATTTAAAGATGTAAACGATGTTCGCTTATGTCTTAATTGGACAATCTCTGAACTAACATCATACATGAATACGATGCAAGAGCATTTGTTTAATTTTTTAACTCCTCATCATTTTGCCTTGTTTTTAAACCTTATCAGTGATAAAGTCATATCAGGAAAACAAGCTAAAGATGTGTTAAAATGGATGATAGAGAGTGGTAAAGATGCTCAAAGTATTGTGGATGAGCATGGCCTTGTTATGGTTAGTGATGATCAAGCACTCTTAGTTTGGATTGATGAGGCTTTAAAAGAAAATCCTCAATCTATCCTTGACTTTAAACAAGGAAAAGATCGTGCTGTCGGTTTCTTGGTTGGACAAGTGATGAAGAAATCTAAAGGACAAGCAGATCCTGCACTTGCGAATGCGCTTGTTCGCCAGCGTTTAGCAGAACACTAAGGAGAATTATGACTAAGAAGAAAATACAGATTTATTGGCCAGGAATTACATTAATGCTTTCATTAGCTATTTTAGCAGTCCCTGCAACCATCATGTATAATATTGCGATAGAAACTCAAGGAATTGCAGGAACTCCAGTATTTGGAGATCGCTTTAATAATGATTTAAACCCTAAGATTTCAAAAGGACAAGTGAATGAACTTGATGATACGATTAGAGATATTGAAGGCATTGTGGAGTTAGAAGTAAACTTACGTTCCGCAACTCTACGTATCAATGTCTTAACTTCTCTTGAAATCAGTGATGATCAGATTAATGCTTTAATAACCAAAGTTAAAGATGCAGTCTTTGGAAAACTTCCAGAAAGTGAGTATTTCACAGCTTCATTAGAGCGCAAGCAATATGATTTTGAAATCCATCTACGTAACACCAAAGATCGTTTGGATGAAAATTATCGTTATATCATCGTGTCCAAGACATCCTTAATGACTACATTCATTATTCAGGAAGTTTCAACACCGAAAAATCCAGAGTTTGTAGCAGAGCTTAATGCTGCATTGAATCCACCAACTGAGGGCGATAATGACTAATCGCTCTTCTTTTTTAGAAAAAAACATGCGCTTTGAAGGCGAATGTGTTGATATGCATCATAGTGGATTAGGGGTTGTTAAGTATAACAATGCAGTGGTTCTAGTTAAAGACTTACTCATTGGAGAACATGCTCTCATCCATGTTTTAAAAGTTGAGAAAAAGCTAGCGTATGGTAAAGTAGAAAAGTTAGTTAAGCAAAGTCCATATCGCATCCCTAGTGTATGTTCGGTATCATCTGCTTGTGGTGGATGTCCTCTCATTACATTAAATGATGAAGGTCAAGCCATGATGAAAGAGAATATTGTTAAAGATCAGTTACGATATCATGGACTAGATTACGTTAATGTCTTACCAATGGTAAAATCACCACAGCGATATCACACTCGCAATAAAGTAGCGGTTCCAGTTCAACATGATCCTTTTAAGATGGGTTTTTATCGACTAAACTCTCATGATATTGTGGAGTTTGATGTTTGTCATGTGCAAACTCATACTCAAAATCATGTTTTAGATTTGATTAGACATTATCCTAGAAAAGATGAACTAAAATCTGTAAAACATGTGGTTTTAAAAGAAAACCATAATCAGACACAAATGATTGTGGGTTTTGTTGTGTATGAAAGTTCATTACTTAAAATGAGTGCTTTGATTGATGACTTATTTAGTCTTCCTTATGTGGTTGGGATCGTAGCCCACATCAATACTAGTGAAGGGAATGCGATTTTTAAAGGAAGTGATGAAATCTTACGTGGTAATAATATGATTGTGGATGAACTCCATGATCTTAAGTTTAAGTTATCTCTACAAAGTTTTTATCAAATCAATCCACATCAAACGTTAAGACTGTATGAAATTGCTTTAGATTATGCAAAGTGTTCAAAAAACGATGTTTGTGTTGATCTTTATTGTGGAGTAGGTTCGATATCACTCCTTGCGGCTTCACGAGTTAAGCATGTCGTTGGGGTTGAAATCAATCCCATTGCGATTGAAAATGCAAAAGAGAATCAAAGACTGAATCAAATTGAAAATGCATCTTTTCATGTTGGAGATGCGAGTGAAGTGACCAAAATTCTTGATGAGTTAAAGCTTGAAGCTGATGTTTTAATTGTGGATCCACCTCGAAGTGGATTATCAGCTTCAGTGATTCAACAGATTAAGGATTTAAATATTCCAAAAGTTGTTTATGTTTCATGCAATCCAATGACGTTATGTGCTAACTTAAAAGAATTAGAAACACACTACTCATTTCATGAGATAACCCCAGTCGATATGTTTCCAAATACAAGGCATGTGGAGTCAATAGCGCAACTTGTCAGAAGGTAAAAAAATATAACTTACTCAAAAGCCCAGTGAATCTCAATATCATCTTTATAAACAATTATTTCATTTATGAGAGAGTGTATAAACTCTCTTTTTTTCTTTGTATCCTCACTATCAAGTACATCATGAGCGTGGATCAATAAGTCTTTTGCATCTTCAATAGTCAAGACTGGTGTATAAACGTCCTCACTTGATAACTGAGAAATGAGTAGTTCTTTATCATCATTTAGTTTTTCAATACGATCAGTGATGTTATCAAAAGGCATGGTTCCCATTTGGTATAAATCTAGCAAGCGGTTTATTTGCTTGTCCAGGGCTTTAATCTTCTCTTCAATGATTGCATTATTATTGCTAGGTATTATCGTTGCGCTATCCGCCTGCATTTGCGCTATAACGGATGGATCAAAAGACAGTTTTTTAATTTGCTCAATGATCACGTTATCCAATGAGCCAACATGATGTGAGGGGTTTTTACACGTGGGATCCTTGATCATAGGTTTATTAGATTTTCCTCGAGAGTAGCACGTGTAGTATGGGTGATACTTCTTGTTATCCCCATGTCCACCATAATTGCCTTTTACGTAATAACGTGCGCTACAGTTACCACACATCAATAAACCAGTGAGGATGTTCTTAGCTACAAAGGGGTTTTTCTTGTCTTTAGTTCCGTCTTTGTTCCAGCGTATATCATCATAGATTCTATAAGCTTGATCGAATGTTTTTTCGTCCACTATGGGCTGATGCTGGCCTTCATAGATCTCACCTAGATATTGAATCTTCCCTTTGTAAAGTGGGGTTGTAAGCACACTAACAATAGATGTGGATGAGTGCCACGATCCATGTTTGTGGGTGTACTTCTTATTCATGTGTCTTTGTATGCTTGAGATAGATCGTCCACTTAAGAAAAGACTGAAAATCTCTCTCACTTGCATAGCCTCATAGTCATTGATTTTAAGTTCACCCTCAACGTAATCATACCCAATAGGAGTAAAACCACCGCCGTGGAATAATCCTTCTTTAGCGCGTTCTATTCGTCCCATACGTGAGCGTTCTTTAATCTGTTCGCGCTCCAGCTGCGCAAATACGGATAACATCCCAATCATAGCGCGCCCAAAAGGTGTGGATGTATCAAAGTTCTCATTGATGGAAACAAAGGAAACATCATAATGATTAAATACATCTTCAATGAGTAACAGTGTATCTTTTTGTGATCGTGATAAGCGGTCTAGCTTGTATACCAGCACTAGATCAATTTTCTTATTCTTAATATCATGGATCAGTTTCTTAAGTGCTGGGCGCTCAGTATTGGAGCCACTGTAACCCGCATCAATGTAAGTATCATATATGAGCCAATCTCTAGCCATGCAGTATGCAGTAAGGCGGTCTGTTTGCGCGCCAATGCTATAACCTTCTTCCGCCTGCTCAGCCGTTGAAACGCGCGCGTAAATTGCCACCCTGGTCATTGTACGTCCCCTTTTCTATTTGCTCTAATACCTTCAATAATAGTTTTGATTGCTTGTGTTTCTTGTTTTGATACTTTCATACCATCTAACATAATTGATGGTGATCCGCTGGAAATATTCGACAACTCAAATTCTTTACTTGATTTACGTAGCTCATAATTTTCTCTTTCGAGTTTTTTAATTACATCTAGTAAACTTGTGCGTTCAAATGCCCACCACGCTACTGTTTCTTTTGGTGTCATCATGTGATGATACTTCTCTCTATAATCATCTACACACATTAGGTATTCAATTCTGACGTTAAACACATCAGCAAGTTTTGCAAAAACGCCGTATGGTATACCCGCGCCCTTTTCCCAATAAAGAACACTGTTCCCATGTTCATACTCTAATTTGCTTGCTAACTCTTGTCTGGACAGATTAAGTGATAATCTCTCTTGCTTGATTCGTTGTCCAATTTTTATGTTTAATTCTGTATACTGTGTCTTTTTTCTTCCCATGTGTTCACCTCATTCTAATAACTATTTAGTTATCATTTAGTATGATTTCTAAATACATTTTAGTATAATCAAATTATAAGTCAATACTTATAATGTTTCAATACAAAATAATAAGTTTTGAATAGAAAGGAGGTAAAAAGAATGCCATATATACAGAATGTCGTGAAGTATAGAAAAATGATGGGGTTAACTCAATCAGATTTAGCTGATAAGTTTGGTATCAGTCAGAGTGCTTATAATCAAAAGGAAAAAGGTGTAATAAAGTTTTCGTATGATGAAATGCTAGCGTTTAAGATGCTTGTTAACGAGAGCGTGGATCCAACAGCAACGATAGATTCAATCTTTTTTTCAAATGTTTAAACCACACACGAAAGGATGGACACACCATGTTATTTGAATATCAAAAACTTATGAATACTGTACTGGATGAGGTGAACTTCTATGATCCAGTTACTGGAACTTATCCTTTAGAGGATAAGGCCTTCCAGTTAGCGCAAGATTGCTATGATCAGAGTGATAACCTCATTGAAACCATCAAGCAAATTGCGGAAAGCATATTAAACTCATGTGAGCCACCAGGGCGGATCATACTCAGATTAAGTATTGTGATGGATCTAGCAGCAAAGGCCAGTAATTGCCTAAGAATGGCGGATGAGATCGATCCGCTACGAGATTTAGGACAAAAAGAAAAAGAGCCACTTGAAGGGAATCAAGAGAGCTCTTAAGGGGTAAATCGACATGAATATTATACCACACTTAAAGATCATAAACATAGAAATGAGGTGATAACAATGAATAAAGTACCACGAAATGAAACGAGAGAATGGATCACCTCGCTAGAAAATGGGCGGGTAAAGATTAAACTTTATCCGCTCAATGAGTGGAAAACAAAACTAACGCTAACAAGAGCTAAGACGATTGCGCCTAAGATAACCAATCTCATGGCCATAATGCTTAATGATCCACTATTGAAAGATTTAATGACGTTTAATGAGTTTGCGCAACGTATCGAGTTTACTAAAGCGCCGCCCTGGGATAATGGCGGATCAGTTGCGCTGAATGATGATGACGTCATGAAGCTGCGCATATACATTGCTGAAAAGTATGATGATGTTGAGTTTAGTAAAGATAATCTATTCTCAGTGATAGTTAAGTTATCCAGTGATGCGAAGTACCATCCAATTAAGAATATGATTGAAAGTGTTAAATGGGATGGTATACCGCGGGCAGAAAAGCTATTCAGTGATTACATGGGCGCAGCTGATAACACTTATACGAGAGCTGTAGCGCGAACGTGGCTCACTGGAGCAATCAAGCGAATCTATCATCCAGGCTGTAAGTTCGAGCTTGTGCCTGTGCTTCAAGGAAAGCAGGGCAGAGGTAAGAGCACACTAGCTAAAGCTCTGGGCGGTGAATGGTTTACTGATGGATTAAAAGACATGAAGTCAAAAGATGCGCGGGACTTCTTGCGCGGAGCGTGGATCATTGAGTTATCAGAGCTAAGTGCTATGCGAAAGACTGAGATTGAAGAGATTAAGCAATTCATCAGTACCACGGTTGATCGATTTAGGCCAGCGTACGGAAGGCTTACACAAGAGTTCCCACGCACAGCGGTATTTATGGCCACCACTAATGACAACGGGTATTTAAAGGACTTAACAGGCTCCAGGCGCTTTGCTCCAATCGTGATAGATGAGCAAGAGCGAAAGAAAGACGTGTTTAATATCAGTGCTGATGTGATCCAACAGATATGGAGTGAAGCTCTAACCTGGTACAAGATGAATCAACCCGTCTACTTATCAAAAGAGATTGAAACCATGGCTGATGGATACAGAGAGCAAGCGCAGGATGAGAACCCAATGAAAGTGTTAATAGAGGAGTACCTTAACATTAAACTTCCTAAGAACTGGAATGAGTTCAGTGTAATGAGAAAAAGAGATTACATCTCAAATGTGATGAATAACTCAGTGGATAACAAAGGTGAGATTTTAAGGGAAACGATAACAACAAGAGAAGTATTAACGGAACTCTTCAACAGAGATCCACAGGATGAACTAAGAGGGGATAACGAAGCTCGAAAGATTGCCCTTGTGCTTAACAATATTGATGGATGGAAACAAACAGCGTTTAGAATGAATGGAACAATCATGAAAGGATACAAGAAAGTGGATAAATGAGTAAAATGTTACTTCATGTTACTTCATGTAACTTCATGCAAAGTATACGCCTAAACCCACTATTTAAGCGGTTAAATCAATTTTGTTACTTTGTTACTTTGTATTTTAATAAAACTTTAAGAATGGTATATATACACACCACAGGGGCACACACACATCCTCCGCTAAGATTTAGAGGAAAAATGAAGTAACAAAGTAACATTTCAAAAAAAGCCACTGTTTACTAAGGAATTTGCATGTTTTAGCAAAGTAACAATGAAGTAACACAAAAGTAACAAATTTAAAAGAGGTGAAGCAAAATGACTAAATCAAAGTATGAATCAAGATTGACACGCATTGAACAGATCAGTGATCCAGTGAAGAATTATGTATATATGGTTGATCGTGTTAGTGATGGTTATGTGGTGAGAAACATCATCACTGGAGTAACAAAACACATGAGTGATAGTGTCTATAAGTCATGGTGTGCCACATTACACCAGGATGATGTGCTGATCATTGATGATGTTAGTGATGTGCTAATTAGAGATGAATGAAGTTATTTAGCAGAAAAACAGAGAAACGGAGGTGATTTTATTGAAGGGACTATCAAAGAAGCAAACTGATTTTATTGTAGCTCTAATGACGTGCGACACGATCACACAAGCTCATGAGCAAGCTGGAATATCCCAGGCATCAGCGTATAAGTATCTTAAGGATCCGACCTTTAAGAAGGCTATGATTGATATGAGAACAGAAGCTATGAGGACAGTGACACAAAAATTGATGAATAGTGGAACTGATGCAGTTGATGCGCTAACAACAATCATGAATGACAAGAGAGCAGCTCACACCGCAAGAGTAAGCGCAGCACGCGCTATACTGGACCACTTAACAAAGACGTTCGAGCTAAGCGACATTGTGGAGCGTTTAGAGAAGCTTGAGAACAGTGTAGGTGATAAGGGAAGATTCTAGAAAAGAAGCGGATAACATATCTGTGAACCACATGAAAGAAGAGGTGAGGCAATGATAAATGATGATAACATTGAGAAGCTAGCGCAAGCCATTAAACACAGAGATGCTCAGAATAAGGAGCAAATGGAAATGACTAACAAAGTGCGTATCCTAAAGAACCAGCCATACCATGGCAACGGATACTATGTAATTGGGCAGTTAAAAAAACAGAAAGAAAAGTGAGGGATAACCCATGTTAAAAAACTTATTAAAGACAGTACAGCAGTATGCGGATGATTTCAAAGAATTAGAACTTGAATATATCCAAAATCAACAGAAACTCAAAGAATCGTATCAAGGTGATATGTATAAGAGCCAGATCAGTTCACTCACTCAAAACTATAATCAAAAGATTGAAGCGTTAAAAGAACGAGCTAAAACATTGATTGATAAAGAAGTGACTGAAGCACGATCAGCAATTAAAGCTGTGATAACAAAACCAATCACCGCGGATCAGTTCAACTTGATTCAAACCGCGAAACTGTTAAAAGAAACAAACGGCCTCAGTGAAGTTGAAAAACAAGAGATCATGAACAAGTGTAAGGGGAACTATCTAGCCACACGCACACTCGTTGACATCTTCGGTATCAATTACGCTCCAGATAACCATCATGCGGAAGGGTTGTTATCACGCATTGATGGAGCTGTAACGCTGATCAATAAGAATGTGATCCAGGCACAAGGCTTTAGCACAGATAGAAGCTCATTCACATCTGCCTTCATTTTGAAAGGTGATATGATCAGCAATATTCAAACAGATGTGAGCTCATTCGTTGAGAGCTACTCAGACAGCGCACAATAATTAATCATTAATCCTTAAGCTTTTATCTTTAATCCTTAATCTTAAGAAGTGGATAACAAAACAGAGGGAATACCCTCTTTTTTATGTTATAAGTGTTTACATATGTAAACAGTAAGAGTATAATGTATCCATGGGAGGTGCTAATGCATGAATGGATATAACAAGTTTAAACAGTTTCTATTAGAGCAAGGAATCAAACAGGAAGAAGTGGCCACTTTATTAGGTATGTCGCGCTCACAGCTTAACATGATCCTTAATGGGCAACGTGGGAATGATTTTCTAGTAAGTCAAATGATTAAACTGTGTGAACATTATAATATCAGTGCTGATCAGTATTTCATTAAAGACACAAAAAAAGAGGGTATTTAACCCTCATGATACATTCATGACATGTTGTGTTGTTGATACTATGCAGGCGGAATGATCGTACAAAGTGCAGAATTCATCAAACGTCATAAGGGTCAGTTATAAAATCGTCATTAAATTATTGACAGACAAATAAAAAAGTTATACACTTTAAATAGTTCGAACGACCGACCGAAACTTAGAGGTGGTGATATGTTGCTTACAGAAGCAGATCAGCAAAGTCAACCGGAAAAAATACTAATAGCTGCTTTTGAGGTTATATCCTCCAAAGGTTATGCGAATGTTTCAACAAGAGATATTGCAGACAAAGCAGGTGTTGTGTTAAGTCAGCTGAATTATTATTTCAAAAACAAAGAGGGACTGTTCAAAGAAGTTGTGCGAATGATGGTTGATAAATATCTGCA
>JAGXSD010000058.1 GCA_018333955.1 Erysipelotrichia bacterium | reverse complement strand
GAACCGACGACACATGGATTTTCAGTCCATTGCTCTACCGACTGAGCTACAGAACCATTGGTTGCGGGGGCAGGATTTGAACCTACGACCTCCGGGTTATGAGCCCGACGAGCTACCAGACTGCTCTACCCCGCGATAACTAAAGATAAGAATGTGATAAGAAACTGGCGGAGGAAGTGGGATTCGAACCCACGCGAGATTTTACCTCCTGTCGGTTTTCAAGACCGATCCCTTCAACCACTTGGGTATTCCTCCAGTTTTGGTGGACCCTGTAGGACTCGAACCTACGACCAACCGGTTATGAGCCGGCAGCTCTGACCAACTGAGCTAAGGGTCCCTTTTGGCCACTTAAACAATTGGTAGCGGGAGTGGGACTCGAACCCACGACCTCCCGGGTATGAACCGAGCGCTCTAGCCAGCTGAGCTATCCCGCCAATAAAAACTGGTCGGGATGACAGGATTCGAACCTGCGACCCCTTGATCCCAAATCAAGTGCACTACCAAGCTGTGCTACATCCCGAGTTTTTAAGCTACTGACAACATAATAAATAAAATGGCGCGCCCAGCAGGAGTCGAACCCACAACCTTTTGATCCGTAGTCAAACGCTCTGTCCAATTGAGCTATGGGCGCACTTATAAACCTAAATTGAAATGGTGGGGATGAAGGGACTTGAACCCATACGATGTTACCATCAACGGATTTTAAGTCCGTCGCGTCTGCCTATTCCGCCACATCCCCATTTCATTTGGAGGTTCCTATCGGATTCGAACCGATGATCACAGAGTTGCAGTCTATTGCCTTACCACTTGGCTAAGGAACCGATGGCTGTTTCACTGCTGTGCCTTACTATTATACACACGCACCAATTAAAATGCAACCAATTTTTAAAGAAACTTAACACTGAAAAAGGCATCAATAAAAAAAGAAAAACAGAGGATTAACCCTCTGTTTTATTGTGCTTTCACTAAAGTATACAGATCAGATAATAGCTTCTTGATTTCGTTATTATAACGATATACCTCATCAAATGGATGACCTAAACGAGGAACATAAGAATCCACATAATCCTCATAATCTCCACCATCACTAGTCACTTCATCAAAGACAGATTTGACAGGAGTTGTATAAGCGACTTCAATCGTGTTCGCGAGGGCAGCTTCATGTGACAACATGAAGTTAATCCATTTATGGGCCAACTCCACATTACGAGCATTGGCTGGGATAACCATAGCATCGACCCAAAGGTTAGTTCCTTGTTCTGGAACATAGAATCCCATATCTTCATTTTCATAACTAACATACACAGCATCACCAGAATACATCACCGCTAGATCTTTATTTCCAGCAATCATGGAATCAATGATTTCATCAGTCACATAAACCACATTCATCGTTGCATCCATTTGAAGTAACCATTCATAAGCCTCTTGAATTTCAGCTTCATTGACGGTGTTCACTGAGTATCCTAACGCTTTTAAGGCAATCATGAAGGCATCACGCTCAGAATCATAGAAATAAATACGTCCTGCATAAGTAGGATTTCTTAAGATTTCCCATCCTAACTGTTCTAAATCTTCTAATGCAACGTTATTCTTGTTATAAACAAGACCGACATTACCCCAAAAATAAGGCATTGAGTATTGCCCTTGTGGATCATGAGGAAGACCAACAAGTTCAGGAATTAAGCCACTACGATTTGGGATTTTTGATAAATCAAGACGTTGTAATAAGTTCTCTTGAATCAAGCGCTCAATAGTGTAGTCACTCGGAACTAACACATCATATTGTTCACCTGAAAGTAAGCGAGTATACATTTCTTCATTTGATGCAAACTCATCATAAATGACACGAACATTGTGCTCTTTTTCAAACTCCGCAATCAAACTTTCATCAATATAAACTCCCCATGAAAACACACGAAGTGTTTCTTTTGACACACATGCAGTTAGACCTGCAGATACAAGTAAACCAATTAATACTAATCCAATGATTTTTTTCATTCTATTGGCATCCTTTCTTTCTTATTTAATAATGGAATGATGTTGATTAACACCAAGACGATGGTTATTACTAAGACCATGAGTGTGGATAACGCATTAATCGAAGGATTTATACGCCGAGACATAGTATACACTAAAATCGAAATATTTTTAACTCCACCACCCGTCACAAAGTATGAAATCACAAAATCATCAAATGACATGGTAAATGCAATCAATGCCCCCGCAAGAATGCCAGGAGTGATCTGAGGAACGATGACTTTAGTGAGTGCTTGCCACGGCGTTGCCCCTAAATCCATCGCAGCTTCCGCAAGATTGGGATCTAGTGAGCGTAGCTTTGGAAGAATGGTCAAGATAACATATGGGATTGAAAAACTAATATGAGCTAATAATAATGTTAAGTACCCACGTGGTAAATTGAGTGCACTAAACAATAACATCAACCCAATCGCAGTCACAATCTCAGGATTAAGGATAGGAAGATTGTTGATAGAGTTAACGACATCCTTCACTATCTTCTTAGATTTACTCAACCCAATGGCGGTCAAAGTTCCTACAAAAGTTGAAACAATGGTCGAGACTACCGCAATAAAGATGGTCGTGGTCACTGCACTCATCACATCACGAGAAGAGAATAAATCCTCATACCAACGAAGTGAGAAACCTGCCCATGAGGTCAGTGAACGTGAATCATTAAACGAGAACACCATGAGGATGAGAATAGGAAGATAAAAGAATAATAAGACTCCTCCAATCATCACAACTTTAGATAAAGTCGCTTTCTTACTACCGACCATTATCCCACCTCCTTACGCGTTTGAATCTCTTCAATGTCTTGATCAAATCGCTTGGTGATGAACATTGTTAACATAATCACACTTGCCATAATCATAGAGATGGCACTCCCAAAATTCCATTCTCCAACAGTGATAAACTGAGTTTCGATTAAGTTACCAATGAGGACAAAGTTCCCTCCACCAAGAAAGCGAGGTATCACAAATGTACTAACAGCGGGAAGAAAGACTAAAGTAATCCCTGAGATAATTCCAGGAACTGATAATGGTAATACCACTTTCAAGAATGTTTGCGTCTTGTTTGCCCCTAAATCATAACTTGCTTGAATTAAAGCTTTATCAAGCTTCGCAAGTACAGTATAGATAGATAAAATCATAAATGGCAAAAAGTTATACACCATCCCTAAAATGACCGCAAAATCTGTATACATAAGATTTAAAGTAGGTAAACCAAGCCAAGTCATGAATGAATTAATTAATCCGTTTTCCGATAGAATGCCAATCCATGCATATGTACGCACAAGCATATTGATCCACATGGGGATGGTTATCAGTAGAATTAGAAATGTTTGAACACGCTCACTAGTTTGGGAAATTAGATAAGCTACTGGATAACCAAGCACAATAGAAATCAGCGTTGTAAGCATCGCAATGGATAACGAGCGTAATAGTACTCTAAGGAATATCGGCTCACTGAATTTTAGGAAATTATCCAAAGTAAATCTAAAGCTGATAATATCATTGCCTGAGGTTGTGAATGCATAGAATACAATAAGCAACATCGGTACAACAATGAATATACTCATCCAAAATAGATAAGGTTGAACAAATGTGCGATAGAGTTTCATATTAATAAGCCCCCTGCTTACTCATCACATGGATATCTTCAGGATAGAAGAATAACCCTACCTGACTTCCAATGACGACAGGATCTGTCGTATGAATCATCCATTGACGATGTTGACTCTTCACAAAGACTTCGAAGTGAACCCCTTTGAATAGTGAAGAAATGACTTCACCTTGAATTTTTCCTTCAGTAACACTCACGATATCAATATCTTCAGGACGAACTACAATATCAACCTCTTCATTATCATGGAAACCATAGTCAACACATTCAAAGGTTATGCCATCAAAACTCACAACATAATCATCATGCATGATGCCTTCTAGAATATTTGATTCACCAATAAAATCTGCCACAAAACGATTCTCAGGTTCGTTGTAGATATCAGTTGGTGAACCAATTTGCTGAACCTCTCCTTCATTCATGACCACAATTTTATCAGACATGGTTAACGCCTCTTCTTGATCATGAGTCACATAGATAAAGGTAATCCCAACTTCCTTTTGAATCTTCTTAAGTTCAATTTGCATTTCTTTTCTTAGTTTTAAATCAAGTGCTCCTAAAGGTTCATCAAGAAGTAAAACCATCGGTTCATTCACAAGTGCTCGTGCGATCGCAACCCGTTGTTGTTGACCTCCAGAAAGAAGTGTTACAGCTCTTTTCTCGAACCCCACAAGACCAACAAGTCTAAGCATCTTTTCTACTTTTTGTTTTATGATATCTTCACTTGTTTTCTTAATCCGAAGCCCAAATGCTATATTATCAAAGACGTTCATATGAGGAAATAATGCATATCTTTGAAACACAGTGTTAATTTCTCGCTTATATGGTGGAAGCTTTGAAATTTCGATACCATCAAAATAAATCTCCCCATTATTTTGTTCAATGAAACCTCCAAGAATTCGAAGTAAAGTCGTTTTTCCACACCCTGAAGGACCTAATAATGTTACAAACTCATTCTCAAGAATATTTAAAGTAATCCCTTTTAATACAATAATGTCATCAAAACTCTTAACAATGTTTTTAAACTCTATCAATGGTTTCATAGTTACTCCTTCTAAAATATTGGTGGGGTACACACCCAAATGACTTTGGCAGTTTGCGATGAATCATTTCTTAAGTAATGCTGATAAGTCCCTTGAATATAGAAAGTTTGACCTTTTTTAAGCACATAAGATTTATCACCATCGATAAGTGTTACCTTTCCTAAAAGTACATATCCAAATTCTTGCCCAACATGTGGATCAATTGTGAAACTGCTAGCTCCTGGATTAAGCGTGAGTTCAATGGGTTCCATATCATTTTTCTGTGCATTCGGCACAATCCACGTGATGATTTGATCATCACGCTCATCCACAAAGAAGTCATCACTACTAAAGACAACCTTTTCTTGTTTCTCTTCTTGGAAAAACATTGAGAGTGATAATCCTAAAGCTTCTGTAATATCAGAGAGTGTGGAGATTGAAGGCGAGGTCAGATCACGCTCAAGTTGAGATAAGAAACCCTTTGATAATTCAGTACGAGAAGCCAGTTCTTCTAGGGTTAATCCATTTTTAATTCTTAGTTGTTTGATGCGTTGTCCAATGTTCATATTAACCTCCTTGTTTAGTATTGCTAAAAATATAAGTTGTTTTTATTAAACACAGAAGTCATTATAAGAAACATTGAGAAATAAATCAATAAAAAAACATAAAGTTTAGTAAAAATAAACAAAAAAGAAGGTTTCCCTTCTTAGATGCCTGCTTTTGAAGCAATAAATTGTTTTAACATTGGTTTAGCTTGGAATCCAATCACTTGGCCAATTTGTTGGCCATCTTTGAATAAGACAAGGGTTGGAATAGAGACAATCCCAAACTTTTGGGCAAGCGCTCCTTCACTATCAACATCAACTTTAACAACGTCGAGTTTTCCAGCATATTCCTTTTCTAATTGATCAAGTACAGGGGCAACCATTTTACATGGTCCACACCAGTCAGCCCAGAAATCAACTAAGACCACACCTTGCGATACTAATGATTCGAATGTACCTGCAGTTGCATGTTTCATTAAATTACCTCCTAATGAGTACTTATTGATTATACACCACTCTAGTGATTAATTAAAGCAGATATGACCGAAGCAATGCCATTGTCATTATTTGAAGCACAAATATAATCTGCAGCTTCCTTCACTTCATCCATTGCATTAGCCATCGCATAACCAAGACCGACCGCATTAATCATTTCTATATCATTATTTGCATCCCCAAAGGCAATGAAGTCAGATAATGGAATATCCCACTTCTTTGAAGCCCATTCAAGTCCAACAGCCTTACTCATGCCAAGTGGCATTACATCATACCAAAATGATGTTACTTTAGAAAGATTTGCCTTTGATTTAAAAAGATCGTTTAGTCTTTTTTCTTTACTTTGAAAGATTAACTTGTATTGTGAGATTCCCATTTTCGTGACTTCAATATCTAGTTGCTTAGGATAGCGAAGAGATTTCACTTTCATAGATGGTTCCATCATAAATCCTGATAAGATTTGATATGGCTCTGTTTGCTTCCTTTTTAATAATTGACGTGTTTTGAGATATAAGAGAATGATTTTGACAGGAAGAAGTATCCATGGAGTATGGATTAAAAACCCTCCCTTATGTTCTACTAAGACTTGAAGATGATTACGCTTTGAAAACATAAAGATTTCTTTAGCAAGTTCTGAATCTAATACTCCATCTTCAACAAATTCCTCATCTTTAAAATCATAGCGTTGTTGGCCATTAGAACCAATAATCATGCCTTCAAACTCATCCATACGTAATTGCTTAGCCAGTGGCATCACCATGGCGACATTTCGTCCTGATGCAAGGATTAATTTATACCCTTTTTCTTGAGCTTCAATTAAAGTATCTCTAGTCACATCAGTTAATTCTTTTTCATCATTAAGTAGTGTGCCATCAATGTCTGACACAATCACTCGAATATGTTTCATATAGTCCTCCTTTATGGGGTTAAATAACGTCTACTTCCTCATTGAGAAGACATTTATTGAAGTGCGGATTGTTGAGGTACTCTCATACGAAGTTGTTGCTTAATCATCTTCACATGAAGTGAATTCTCTTGGTATACTTCCCCATCAATGGATAATGGAGCTAATTCTTTTGTTGTTAATGTGAATTCTTCTGTTTGATAGAAACTCACTTCTTTCTCATTCACATGAGTTCCTTTAGAGTACATCGGTAATAATTGAAGTTTTCTAAGTAAACTGCAATCATCCACTAAGCAAATATCAAGTTTTCCATCTTGGATACTAGCATTAGGTGTCGGAGTAAAGCCACCTCCATACCATTTGCCATTCATTATCGCAGATAAGACAATGCGCTTTCGGATGACTTCACCGTTTATTTTTGCTTCAACTTCAATTTTAACAGGATTTGCGATTGCTAAAAGTGCAGCCGCTACATACACTAAAACACGAGGTATTGGCATCTTTCGGGTAATATCTTGGGCAATTCGATTTGCGTGGGCATCTAAACCCATCGCCATCATATTGATGAATTTCTTACCATTCGCAACCGCATAATCCACTTTAACCTCTCGACCAAAGATAGTGTCCTTTAAGGCCGTTTTTAAGTCTTTACCTAGATCAAGCATGCGATAAAAATCATTGCCTGTACCGGCTGGAATAATCGCCATACAGACATTATCTTGTAATCCATTCAATACTTCATAAGCAGTGCCATCGCCTCCTACAGCGTACACACATGTGTCTGGTTCATAATAGTTGGCTGCAATCTCAGTCGCATGTCCAGCGTATTCGGTGAAGACGATTTCATAGGGTTCCTTGAGTTCCCCCATGTGAGTATGAATATCTTCCACAAGTGATGTTGATTTCTTTTTTCCACTTGCTGGATTAAGGATAAAAACATGATTCATATGTTGTCCTTGGCTCATTTGAGCATTCTTTCCCTTTACTCCCCCAAACTTAGTTTACACCTTTTTTATGATTTCTCCCATAACTTCACCACTAATTCCCGCGGCATTAGATTCATCAGTATCAATATGCATTGCAGCTTTGAAATTTGGATGAACACGTACAACCACATCATCGAAGATCAAAGTGCGATCTTCTGAGGTGACTTTGACTAAAACTATCTCTTTATCTTGAACATTGTATTCAATAGCTTCACTATCTGAGAAATGAATATGACGTTTCGCAACAATCACACCTTCTTCAATAGTAATCGATCCCATTGGTCCTACTAGAGTTGCTCCTGCAGAACCCACTATATTTCCAGATTCACGCACAGGGGCTTTAATTCCAAGATTTCTTGCTTCTGTCGCGGACACTTCAACTTGCGTTGCGCTTCTTACTGGTCCTAGAATTGTAACTCCTTTTAGCGTGTTACGTGGTCCTACCACATCAATCTTTTGTGATGTTGCATATTGTCCAGGTTGAGACAATGGCTTTGTAGCGGTTAAGGTAGCTCCTTCTCCAAACAATACTTCTAAATCAGCTTGGGTAACATGGGCATGTCGGGCTGAAATCTCTACTAAAATATCTTTTTTACTCATTTTTATCTCCATCGTTTTTATGTTGACATTATACTTGTTATCTTGTGTTTTTTCAATGTAAACTCACAACTCCCTGCATCTCAAAAAAATAAAGTTTATCATGGTATAATACTGCTAGAGGAATACTTATGAAATCTATCTTTAAACGATTCAAGAATCAATCGACTGCGATATTGATTGTCCATGGTTATTCTAAACGACGTTGGCATGCCTTAGATCCACTCATTGCTTATCTAGAGAATGAAGGTTTTTCTGTCTTCTATCCTGCCATCTATGATCCACTTGATGAAAAGGATGATAATGCTAAGTTATGGGTGGAAAGAATGATTGATCGAGCTGCTCAAATCTCGCTGAGTCATAAAAAAATGTTTGTGATTGGATTTTCAATGGGAGGTGTCGTTGCGAGCGCAATTGCTTCAAAAGTTAAACTCAATCGATTAATTCTATTAGCTCCTGCATTTGATTACATCACCTTTGAGAATGTTAAAAATAAAGTCGTGAAGTCATTACTTCCTAAAAACATTGAAACCGACACCGATTTTCTACCCCTCCCTGCAAGCTTTGAGAAGACATTTAAAGATGTCATTAAAGAATATAGAGACTCCATTCATTATGTCTGTTGTCCACTCCTTATTATCCATGGATCTAAGGATTCAAGAATTCCATTAAGTAGTAGTTATTATGCCTATGAGAAAACGTGTAGTTTTCATAAACAATTGATATGCTTAGAAGGTGTTAATCATAATTTAGTGGAGGATATTACTTATCAAGATCAAATCTTTGCACTAATTCACTCTTTCATTGATAAGGCGATAAGTGAATAAAAAAGGCACCTACTTAAGTAGGTGCTTTGTTTTTAAAATGGGGCGACCGACGGGTTTCGAACCCGCGAGTGCCGGGACCACAACCCGGTGCGTTGACCACTTCGCCACGATCGCCATGATTAAGTGCTTTTCTATTTTATAGTATTTCTATAAGATTGTAAAGCACTAAAACACTTAAAACTTAGCGAAGTCGACGACGTAATACTTTCACGACTGGAATCGCAATAAATACAGATGCTAAGATTTCTAATGAAGTATTTGTGAGTAGAATTCCTAATACTAATGTCCACCAAATTGAGATTTGAGTCAATAAGGTTCCTTCATATCCTAAGAACATGAATAAAATAGTTAATACAAATAATGTATGCGCCAAGGTTCCAACAATCGCCACCATGAGATCAGTTAATGTGTCCGCAAAGCGATCTTTATTGAATAACTTCACAAGACCCGCTAAGACTAATCCAAACATTAAACGTGGTAAAACTGAAACAACAGGATTCACAAATAATAAATCGATTGGTGTTACACCACGAGTCATTGCGACTAACATCGTACTGACCCCAAATGCTAATGAAGCGATAATCGCACTTTGCCCCCCAAGAAGTAGTGCAGCAATAATGACAGGAACATGTAAGATCGTAATTGAAACAGTTCCAATAGTAATAAATCCAAGCCATGGTACAAATGCCATGACGGCAATTAAAGCTATAATCAAAGCATTATATGCTATTTGTTTTGTTTTCATGATTTCTCCTTTACGACTCGATTATATATGATAAGTAGCCCTTCATTCAATAAGTATGGCATAAACTCGAAAGAAAGCATATGTTCATGAATAAGATTTGAGTATCCTCCCGTTAATATTTTTCGAGTCTCTACCTTCATTTCACTTTCTATCGATTGGCAAATACCTTCAATACTTCCAATAAGGCCATACATAACTCCTGATTGAATTGCACTCACGGTATCAATACCTATGACTTTAGATGGAACTTTTAGTTCAATTGGAGGAAGATGTGGAATAGATTTGTTTAAGGCAATTGAGGATATTCCTATGCCAGGAGCAATGACCCCTCCAAGAAATGCACCATTTTCATTGATGACAGTAACCTTTGTGGCTGTCCCAATATCCGCCACACATGCAGGGTATAAATTCTTTTCTAACACAGCAATGGTGGTTGCTAATAAATCTGCGCCAATCTCTTGAGGATTCGTCAAACGATTTTCAAAGGTTTGAATTAAATCCCCACTCACAAACAATGGTTCTATGTCAAAAACTTCCACAACACATGACACAATAGCGTCACTAATCAGTGGTACTACACAACTTATCACAATGCCTTCAATTTCTGATATAGTCTCACATACACCTTTAATCATTTCAAAATAATGTAAATAGTGTTGGACAACATCCACCTTTATAGTTTCTTGGCGATTCTCAAAGACTCTTCTTTCATCTTTGTATCCCACCACAAACACATTTGAATTACCTACATCAATCGTTAATATCATAGACACCTCACCTCAATATAATAGCACATCACAAACAAAAAAAGGCGAAATTTCGCCTTTTAAAACAGTGGAATGGTCTTTGCCCGTATCTTAGTTCGTATAGACCAGTCAAGGATGGGTAACTTGAGTGGAAAACTAACTATAACTTCAATACGATTCGTTTCATCAGCTTCATAGTGTATTTC
This sequence comes from Erysipelotrichia bacterium, assembly GCA_018333955.1. GTDB lineage: Bacteria > Bacillota_I > Bacilli_A > Erysipelotrichales > Erysipelotrichaceae > UBA6182. Next base: position 87,831 of record JAGXSD010000058.1, on the reverse strand, counting down.
ACAAGTCTCACATTGACTGATCTGGCTTAAAACGGATAAACTTTCTGAATCAAAGTGTTCCATCACTTCAAGATGCGCAATAAGTCTTTCTTGTAACATTTTGGCATCTTGATATTGAACCATTATTCTAATGAATCCTATTCCTAACACAAAGAACATCATCACAAAGGTCATAATGAATGCAAACTCAAATGATCCTTTCATTAATTACCAACCTCAGTCATACTTTGCCACTGAGTATTTAAATTGTCACGTAAAGTAACTTTAAAGTCTTCAGAGAATGCAATCATGCCTACCGCAATTACGGTCACAACCAATACTAATCCATATTCTTCAAAAAAAGCCTTCATCCCTTCACCTCCTCTCTAATAATGTCAACATCGTCTGAACCATCATCACCAAAAATAAGCCACTTACTCCTAATAGAGGACACATTCCCCACCACCCTGTGAGGGATAGTGTGGTGCTATGAATTGAAGAGCGTTGATCACGAAGCCATTTAGTTGTAGCCAAGATGAGTCGAGATAATTGTCTTGTGGAATCATCTGACCCAATCGCATTATAGCGATACAACAACTTCATTGCTCGTTGAACCTCAATACTTTGATATTCATTAAGAAATGAAGTATAAAGTGATAAATCTTGAGGAGTTTCTTCAAGCTGAACTACAAGTTCTTTTAAGGCAACCTTGAATAATATCGGTGCATGCGATTGCGATAATCTTAAACTTTGAAGCACAGTATTGTGTTGTAAGAGTATTTGAAGTTGTCTTAACCAAATTGGAAATTCAATTTTTAATTGATTAAGTCTTCGTTGATAAATTCGTCTTAATGTGATCTCTGGCCACTTGATCACCCCCACCGCACAAATCATCAAACTCATCCAAATCGTCACACTTTGTTTCATCAGATAAGAAATTATCGCAAGTCCAATCACTAATAATCCACGATGTATCCTTTGTTTTGAAAAAACTTCAACGTCTCCTCGATCTAATATATGCAATAGTTTAGGAGTTTCCTTCTCTAGGAATAATTTCTGTAAAGTTTTTTTGTTTAACCATAGGAAGCCATATAAACAGAGACAGATGATGATGACCACTAATCTTTCCATAGACACTCACTCCTTAATATCCATGACGTATCAAGTAGCTCAAACGCTTTTATGATCGTTAAATAGAGAACACTCATAAATACAAAGATTGAGAACTGATATACCTCATTATTTGACAAATCCATAAAACTACTAAGCATATGTTGATTAAACAAAGCAATAACGAGTGAAAGTCCAACCAAGATTAGTATTTTATTTTTAATACTGTGTAATTTCTTGATGTAAATGGTTGCATCTTCAATCCAATCATCGATATCATTTTCAAGCATATCTAAGATTTCATAAGACTGATCCATTCCATGGGTTTCAACATGTTGAACCCAAGACATGATATTAAGAATGTTAAAGTGAGGACAGAGATCATAAAGAAATGTTAACGGATGATAAGACACGTTTTCATTGATGCGATTCAAAGCATGACTGATGTAGCCTTGATACTGATCATCCATGACTTGACTGACATCATGTAAAGCATGATAGGTTTGATGGTGAATTTTAAAGTGAGCTAAGAAATGTTGAAGAAATGTCGTAATCTGATTAAAGGTAAGAGCATGTTGATGAGCTTTAGATTGATAATGAATCAAAAGTGGAATCATACCCATCCCCATGATGATTAATCCACTGCTAGCACGAATTGATAATTTGAACATTAAACTCCCAAAACCAATACCTAAGCTTACAAAAAGCAACAAAATCCATGATTCTTTTCGATGAAAAAAACTCTGACTTGCTCCATAAAGTGAACTTAAAACTGGTGTTTTTTTAAATAAACTCTTTAATGATATCTTCTTGTTTATGTAGAAAAGCATTAATCCGGTGATAAAAAACATGAGTAGATTCAACATATAGAATCACCTTCGAGGTGATTTTGAGGACGTAGATAAACCACCTCTATATGCGGTTGATGTGATTCTTTGAGCGAAAATGACACCACTTCTTTAATGAAGCGAGTAATCCCCTTTTTGGTAATAGTGGATTGAATATGGACACCAATATCAATAGCATCATGAATTAATGCCATCATCTGATCATACGATAAATCATGACCTGGAATCATGTGAATGAGACGTTGTGGGATCAGTGATGCATTAGGTGCATGGATAGTCGATAAACAATGAGTCCCTGTACTCATGCTTTGAAGCAAATAATAAACCTCTTTAGAACGTACTTCGGATACTAATATCCAATCAGGTCTTTGTCTAAGTGATGCTTTAATGGCATCTTGATAGGTAAATGAATCACTTACTTTTAAACTGACACAATCAAGATGAGGATACAGTGATCGCACATGCATTTCTAAAGTGTCTTCTATCGTGATAATTCTTTCATAAGGTGTAATTGCGGATGTTAAAAACTTGATGAGTTCTGTTTTCCCAGCCCCAGGAAGTCCTGAAACAAGAATGTTTTTTCGATCTTTCACCGCTTGAATTAAATATTCAATCACATGAATTGGAGCATACGCTTCTTTGATCATTGATTTGGTTGTAAGTCGCGCAATCATAGGGGTCTTTCGTATCGAAATTGATAATTTTGAAGCAATGGATTCATGAACCATGGACCATCTCATACCATCAAATTGAGCCTCTACAAGTGGGGTTTTTGGATTGAATGTTTGATTGACATGATTCGCAAAACGATAAGCTAATTGTTGCATCTGCTGATGAAATGAAAACCCATGAATTTTATACCGACCTTTCTTCAAATGATCACACCACAAATCTTGACCATTGTAGTTAATATCTGTAATCAAGTCATCTTGTATATACGGGGCTATTACTGAGTAATCAAACATTAGTCGTCCTCCTGAATCATTGTTTTTTCATATTGAAGTATGATTGGTTTTACTAAGGCTGGTAACTTTAGATTAATTTGAATCTTAAGGATAAAAGGTTCAAGATTAAATACGAGAATTTGATTTGAGTGTGATTGATGATGAATGAAGCGTTGCATGATTGATTGATTTATTTTTTGCTTAATACTTTCTTGAGTACACCCAACTTGGATGCATTCTAAGCTTAAGGTTCGATGAAGTTGCTTCGAATGCAGTAAAAACTGATCACTTTGAATTTGAAAATCAATCATCCAAATCATTGATAATATTAGAGTTGTAAAAAACAAAAACAGAATCATAATGATACTTACACTTTTCATAATCACCTCTGTTTTAACATACACAAAAAAACAGCGAATTCCTTCGCTGTCTTATTATAATATTGTGATGATTAAGTAAATTCCATAAGTTACAAGCATCATAAGACCTTGCCATTTAAAGAAACGTTTGAATAGTAGTGGTGGAATCATGGCAATACTCATAAACAATATTGAAAATGGAATATCCTGAACAACTGTTTGCATTCTCATGACAAGCCCTGATGTTGATACTAAGGTTGCGGATGGAATGACAAGTAAGATATTCATAATATTCGCGCCAACAATATTGCCCAATGAAAGATTTGAGTTTTTCTTTATTAAAGCCGTGATTGTTGTGACGAGTTCTGGTAATGATGTACCTACAGCGACAATCGTGAGGCCAATAATGGCTTCTGAGATATTAAGTGCTCGAGCTATCGCCACTCCATTATCAACGAGTAAACGAGCCCCAATCACAACACTTATAGCACCTAAGATAAATAGAAATACATATTTTTTATCAAAAGCCACTTCTTCCATAGTGCCATCTTTTTTACTGCTTGTGATATTAAGAATAAAGAATCCGATAAGAAGACCCCACAAGATTAAACTCTGAGGTTTACTTAAAAGTCCATCAAGACTTAAAGCAATTAAGATAATGGCTGAGGCCACCATATACAATCCTTTGATGATATAATCCTTACTTGTATGTTTTGGTGGTGCGACAAATAATGATATCCCCATAATCAAACCAATATTCGCAATGATTGATCCTATTGCATTGCCTAAAGCTAAATCAGTTGATCCTTGCATCGTAGCAATCACGGATACAAGCACTTCAGGAACAGTCGTTGCTAATGAGACGATAGTTGCTCCAATGATAAATGGAGGAATTTTCGTAATTCGTGCCATCCAAATAGCGGAGTCCACAAACCAATCTCCACCTTTGATAATAAATCCTAACCCTAGAATAAGTAATAGTACATTAATGAACATGTTGACCTCACACCAAACAATTATACTCTTTTTACATCATTTGAAAAGAAAAAGAAAATGGGAGACCCATTTTCTTATGGTTTAATAGCTAATGTTTTACCGTCTGGACCTGGGTTTTCATTCAAGTATGATGAAATATCAGTTCTTTGTTGTGAGTTGGAAGGTTTACATTGAGATACAGCCGTCACTTCGCCATTGAGCAATCCTTCAGCCATCCCTTGGCAACCTGGATATCCACATGCTCCACAGTTATATCCTGGCAACATATTGAGTACCTTTTCAAATCGCTCATCGGGTTTTACGTAAAAAATTTCTCCAGAAATGCCTAAACCTAATCCTAGCAATGCACCTAACCCCAACATTAACAAAATCGCTTCGATCATGATTTTACCTCCACAATAAGTTTTTTACTATCTGGATGTAAGCCACATGTTGAAATGGAACATGATGCACATGACACATCGACATCTTCACATCCTTCTGGTTTTGGTGTTTTCAAGTTAAGATAGTACGCGGATGCATACATCCCACCAAGAAAACCTAAGAAAAGTAATGGTGCGATAAATTGCATCTTACACTAACCCTGCGAGTCCAGAGAAAGCTAAGGCCATAATGGCTGCAACAATCATCGCCACTGGATTCCCTTTTAATGGTGCTGGAACATCCGCAATATCAAGACGTTCACGAATGGATGAGAAGATAATTAAGACTAAAGTGAAGCCAATGGGAACCGCAAGTGAATACACCACTGTTTCCACAAAGTTGAAACCTTGTTTAATATTTTCTAATGCCACAAAGAGCACAGCACAGTTTGTAGTGATTAAAGGTAAGAAGATTCCTAAAGACTTGTACAGAGATGGAGAGAACTTCTTAATAATCATTTCAACAAGTTGAACAAATGATGCAATGATTAAGATAAATGTAATTAAATCCATGTACTGTAGACTTGCTGGTTCTAAAACATAGTGATAAAGTCCCCATGTAAGTAGAGCCGAGGAGAAAATAACAAAAGTTACTGCACCTCCCATACCTAATGCTGAACTAGTCTTACGAGATACTCCCATGAAAGGACACATTCCTAAGAACTTATTAAGAATAATGTTATTAATGAAAATAGCAGAGATAAATAGAGAAAAGAGTTCCATGTTTATGCTCCCTTCTTAGCAGGTTTTACCCCTGCTTGTTTGTATACTTCAAGTAATGCGGCTAAGATTGCAAAGGTAACAAATGCCCCTGCTGGTTGCGCAAATAAAGGAATAGTAAACTGAGTTGGGATAATGGTAATGTCAAACAACACTGCTTGATTGAAAGGATTAATTAAATTCAGTGCTCCACTTGATAATAATTGACGTGTAGCTGCTAATAAGAAGATCCCTACTGTATAACCAAGACCCATACCTATACCATCTAATGTTGATGACGCTACTGTGTTTTTAGATGCAAATGCTTCCGCACGACCTAAGATAATGCAGTTCACAACAATGAGTGGAATGAATACACCAAGTGCCGCATAGAGTTCCGGAGTGTAGGCCTGCATAAGCATTTCTACAATCTTAACTAATGTTGCGATAACAACAATGTACACTGGAATACGGATTTCATTCGGAATGATTTTTCTCATGGCTGAGATAATGATATTAGAAATTGTCAGAACGATTATTACCGCTACACTCATTCCAAGAGCATTAGTAATCGTATTTGAAACAGCTAGAACAGAACATAATCCTAGATAGAGCGCAAATACTGGGTTTTCTTTCACCATGCCATTTGATAAGTTCTTTAAGAAACTCATGAGTGTCACCTACTTTCCACGAGTCGTCATCACAGCACGAATGGCTGAGATTGACGTGCGGGTTGCCCCACTAACAACATCAACACTTGCATTTTCATCATCAAGACGAATTCCTACAAACTGTGATAAGAACACTTCATGTTCAATCTTGTCACCAATATTTGCAGTATCATTCATTTCAACAACTTCAACACTTACAATCACTTGAGTGACTGAGTTGATAGTTACTTTAAATACGTTTGGTTTTGGATCACCATATCCACCTTCAAGAACTGCATATCCATTCGAAGATAATGTGAAGGTTTTTTCATCACCATTAACTACTGTTTCAATAATTGTGGCTTCAACTGAAGTCGCTTCATCCGATGATAATAAAATAGTTCTTCCAAGTTCTGGTGTTGGAGGTGTAATCACTGATCCACCACCATCATCAATCCCTTTAAGGTTATTAAAGTGTGAGCGAGCTGCATTAATTGCAGTGACTGCTGCTGTGGAAGATACCGTTGATCCTGAAATCAAATCAAGACCATCCGTCGTACTTTTACCTACGACTGAATTAATAAATGGAGCTTCTCCAACTTTCATACCATACCCCGGGGTATCCGCAAGTTCTAATACTTGTAATCCAATAATTTTGCCATCATTTGAGATTCCAACCATAAGCACAATGGGGTTGGCATATCCCATACGTGATACTTTATAAGCAAACCCTGCTCCTTTAGCTTCAAAGATGGAAAGAATTGCACCCGTCTCATCTTCAAAGTTTGTCACAGGAACAAACTCATCAGTATTTGGGAATAGTAATTTTAGAGTTGCTTTTTCAGCTGCAATTGCATTTTCATTAATGATCGGAGCGGTAAATGAATTCACAAAAGATAATAAACCGCCTGAAATAGATGCAATGATTGCTAAAAATAATGTGAGGTGAATGACTTTTTTATTCATCTTTATTCTCCTCCTTTCACATGATCAAGTGCAGCATACACAGCTCTTACCACTGATAAGGATGTAACGGTTGCACCTGAAACTGCATCAACACTACTACTTTCATCAACTCCGTTGAATTGATTTAAGAATGTAGGATGATCTACTTTTGTACCGATATTAGCTGTGTCTTTTATTTCAATAATGGTGACACTAACCACTTTTAATGATGTTTTGTTAATACGGACTTCAACCTTATTTGGTTGAGCTCCTTCATAACCCCCCTCAAGAACTGCATAACCTTTGATCTCCACTAATACCACTTCAACATCACCTTCAGTTGAAGATGAAAGAATGACTCCTTTAGTGCTAGAGGCACTTTGATCTAGAGCAATTGGAGATGACAATGTAATATCAGGTACTTCTGGATCTGGATCTTCAATAGCTACCGCTTTAAGATTAAATCCAACAACTCCTAATAACACTGCCCCTACAAGCCCTAAAGTCGCAATTGATGTGACATATTTTTTAGAAAGTTCGATTTGCCATCCATCTGTAAAGCGATCAATCATAGGAGAAAGCATGTTCATAATGAGAATTGAGAACACGACTCCTTCAGGATAGTTACCTTGAAGACGAATAAGCATGGTAATAATAGCTGCTCCCATAGCAAAGATAATTCTTCCAGATGCCGAAGTTGGATTAGTGACTGGATCAGTTAACATGAACACTGCTCCAAACATAGCTCCACCTGCAAAAATATGATAAATTGGGAACCAGAAGCCAAGACCTTGAATGAGCGCAACAAGTGAAGCTAGCGCAAAGATTGTCCCCATATAGAATACAGGAATACGCCAGTCTAATACATTCTTAATGGCTAGGAATAATCCAATAGCCATGATGAGTAATGCTGAAGTTTCACCAATTGCTCCTGGATACCATCCCAAAAGCAATCCATTGAGTCCACCAAATTGAGAGACCAATACCTCAATCTGTGCAGCATCTTTCACAACCCATCCCATATTCGCAATGGATGAGATTGGAGTCGCAGAGGTGACCAAGTCTGGCATTACACTTGCTCCAAAGCTAAATAACATCACAGCACGTCCTACCCCCGCAAGGTTAAAGACGTTATGACCAAATCCACCAAATAGTAACTTCGCAACCACAATCGCAAAGAGTGTACCAATCGCAATTGGATAGACTGGTGTGGAAATCGGAACCATTAAAACTAAAATAATGGCAGTAACCCAAGGAAATGATGTTTTTAAATACTTAACAACATCTTTCTTTAAAGCCTTAGCCCAGATAGCTTCAGCAGCTACCGCAACAATAATTGCAGTAAGAAGTAGTGTCCATAAATGAACAACATAATTTATTCCGTACTCAACAAAATAGAATGCTGATGAAAACAAGACCACAGCCATTAATCCTAAAGTAAGAAGGAACATGATTTGTTGCGTGCTTTGGCGAGTCTTCATCGTTGGTGAAACTTTAAATGTAAATTTCATGATTAAGCTCCCTTCTTCAACGCTAGGACACGTTTAGCTCTACGTACCCCTTCAGTCACTTCTAATTTAGATGGACAGACATAGGTGCATAGTCCACATTCAATACATAAATCAGCATTAAGTTGTGCTATAAGATCAACATTTTTAGCTTGTTCAGCATTATTGATACGAACTGGCAATAAGCCTGCAGGACAATGATCATTACACGTTCCACAACGTAAGCATGTCATTGAATCTACTTTTTCAGTTTGCGTAATTGTAATTGCGTTAGTATATGGTGTAACCACCCATGCATCATTAGTCATTGTTTTACCCATCATTGGGCCACCCGCTACAAGCGTAACCTCTTCAGCAGTATATCCACCAAGTTGCGCAATAATATGACTTGCAGGAGTTCCTACAGGCACAAATACGTTCGCAGGGTTCTTGATACCATTACCAGATACAGTGACCATCTTTTGAGTTGGTCCGACTTGGTTATTAATAGCTTGTCCTAGCGCAATCGCTGTGGTGGCGTTATTGACAATCACATTGACTTCACAAGGAATTTTGACATAACGTTTCTTATAGATAGCATACACAAGAGTACGCTCCCAACCCATAGGATAAACATCATCCACTTCTTTAATCGATGCGAATGGGTATGGTTTAATCGCTTCTTGAATATACTTGATTAATTTCTTTTTAGACTTCTTAATCGCGATGTGAACTTCATTCGCATTGGCCATTTTCTTCATGGCAATAAACCCAGTAATAAGATCCTGAGTAAAGTTTTCCATCATACGATAGTCTGCAGTAATATAAGGCTCACATTCAACCCCATTAATTAAGACTGCATGAAGTGTTGCGGGAGTAAGGTACTTGAAGTAAGTTGGGAATCCTGCACCTCCCATACCAACAATACCAGCGACTTTCGCAAACTCAATAACATCTTCCTTAGTTGCATTGTCTAAATCCAACTTAGGAATAGTGATGGTTGATTCATACAACTCATCATTTTCAATCACGATATGATCCACTGGTTTGAGTGAAGCATGCATGATTTTCTTGATGCCTTTTACTACTCCTGAGACAGGAGAAAATAATGGCACTTCAAATCGATCGTTGCGAACCGCAACTTTAGTATTCACAAAAACACGATCCCCTTCTTTCACCAACACTTCAAACGCTGTGGAAACACCATTAATTAAAGGTATGAATACCTCTTTAGGTGCAGCGATATTGACAATGTCGTTGTAAGTGGTTAGCTCTTTAAAGCCTTCGATATGCTTTTGCATGGAACCAATCCAAACTGACATAGTAACCTTCCTTTCAACCTTCTTAACACTTGAAATGACCTTATGCGTCATGACATAGTGACATTATAACATCCTATTTCACAAGCTTAAATACGTATTGTTAAATTTATAACAAATCACACAAAAAAATAAGTTTTTTTGATAGTCTCTTTGGTATACTATTACGGTAAAGGAGTGCTTTTATGTTAGAAAACAAATGGTTTCGTGCTGGACTCATTGCTTTTGTGATTATCGTAATCGCAATGGTTCAAATTCGTCAAGCACTACAAATAGAACGATTTAGTAATATCACTGTTACTGCAGGATTTAATACTGAGTTTAGACTCATTGGCTTAACCAGATCAAAAAATGATTTTGATAAGAAATTTGATTTGTTTCGCGCAACAATATCTGAACTCAATACACATTTTGATCGCTACGCTGAATATGAAGGAGTTAACTCCATCTATACTGTCAATAAGATGGCAGGAATTGCCCCAGTTAAAGTCGATCCACGTGTGATTGAATTACTAAAATTATCACGTGAGATGTACGATTTATCTAATGGAATCTTTGATGTGACTGCGGGTGCAATCTTTGAGATTTGGCATGAATATCGTGAAATCGCCAAAGCCAATGGTGGACTAGGACCAACACCTGATTTAGTAAGACTACAAGAAGCAGCAGAATGCATTGGATGGGATTTAGTCCAAATTGATGAAGTCCAATCAACAATTTTCCTTACTCGTTCTTGCGCAAGCTTAGATCTTGGTGGGATTGCTAAAGGATATGCAGCAGATATGGCCAGTGAAGCAATCATTGAAGCAGGACTTACACGAGCACTTGTTTCTGCAGGGCTTTCTTCCATTAACTTATTAGGACTAAAAGAAGAAAATAAACCTTGGAATATTGGAGTTGCGAATGGTGTCATAAATGTAGAAATGCCATTTAATGTAGCGATATCAACTTCAGGTATTGACCAACAAAACTATATTGATGAAAACGGAACTTTCTATCATCATCTCATTAATCCTAAAACACAACTACCAGAAAATCATTTTAGAAATGTAGTTGTGATTAGTGAAGATGCTACAATTGGAGATACCTTATCTACCATCTTGTTTTTAAAAACACTTGAAGAAGGCCAAGTTTTCTTAGCACGACTTCAAGCAGCATATCCTGATCAATTCTTTGGTGCCATTTGGGTATTTGATGAAAATAAACGTCCTGATAGTTCTCTTCTTGAAACAAAAGAAGGGACTCAAGAATTTGTCGATGGATTTGGAAGAGTAGAATATCTTGATGTCTGGTTTGGGATGACTGAGAATTTAATCCCTTACGCAGCAGGATTTAGATAAAAACAAAGACTAACTTATTTCTCTAAGTTAGTCTTTTTCATTGTTTAGTGTTTATTCTTCTATGTGATCAATAAACTCGGTCTTGATTAACCAAAGTCCAAACATAATCGCAATCGTAGAAAGTCCATAGACAACATATTGCCCTTGAAGAAGTTCATATTCAAAACTGAAGAGCATTGATATTAATGCAGGTGTCAACATGATCAAAAAGATCACACCAAGTTTAAGTATTGCTTTCATGATGTCTTTAGATTATTTCCCAAGTAACTTAAACATATTACGTTTGTAGACTTCAACACCAGGTTGGTCAAATGGATTCACATCATCCATATAGACACTCATAGCCACTGCCTTGAAGTAGAAGTAAATGAGATATCCAAAAGTATATGCATCATGTTTTGGTATATCAATCAAGATATTTGGAACATTCCCTTCATCGACATGTGCTGATAAAGTTCCAAGTAAAGCTTGTTGGTTGACCCAATGTAATGACTTTCCTGCTAAATAGTTAATTTGATCAGTATCATTCTCACTGGATAATACAACTCCATCAAGAAGTACTTCATTGACTCTAAGCACAGATTCAAAGAACACTTTTTTACCTTCTTGTATAAATTGTCCCATAGAGTGTAAATCAGTTGAATTGATGACTGAGGCTGGAAATAATCCTTTACCTTCTTTCCCTTCTGATTCCCCAAATAGTTGCTTCCACCATTCTGCTAACATGGCAAAATGACTTTCATAGGATACCATTATCTCCACTGATTTACCGCTTGATTCTAATAGCTTACGAGCAACCGCATATTGATATGCAGGATTAAGGGCTAAATCATCTGTATTAAGATCATGATAAGCATCTAGCGATCCTTGCATCAAAGCACGAATATCAACTCCCGCAGCTGCGATAGGTAATAGTCCCACAGATGTAAAGACAGAGTATCTTCCCCCAACATCATCAGGAATCGTAAATGTTTCATATCCCATTTGGTTTGAGAGTTGCTTAAGGGTACCACGAGCTTTGTCTGTCGTCGCAAAGATACGATGTTTCGCCTCCTCACCATACCACTCTTGCATTTTTAAACGAATCATTCTGAATGCTAACGCTGTTTCTGTCGTCGTTCCCGATTTTGAGATGACGTTCACATACACCGATTTACCTTCAATATTCTTAAGAATTTGAAGGAGTGCTGTTGAAGAGAACGTGTTTCCCACATAGTAAATCTTTGGTGAACTTTCATCATATAATCCCTTTACAAACTCAATGGCTGCACGAGCACCTAAATAAGAACCACCAACACCACATACAAGTAGTACATCACCATTTTCTCGAATGGTTTTCGCAGCAGTGATTATGCGCTCAAATTCATCACTATCATAATTAAGTGGCCAGTCCACCCATCCTAAATAATCAGAACCTTTATACGATTTTTCATGAATCCAAGTATGAATACGAGAGACATCATTTTGCTTTTCAAAAATGGAAGAAGCAAGCTTTGCGTGTGTTAAATCAACTTTAATCATGGTATTTCCCTTTCCACTGTGTTATCCATTCAGGTAGTTTTTGTGCTAATGATTTAAATCCTAAATTACTTTGTGGTAATCTTTGATTTAATTCACGCGCTCTAAATCGTCTTAAAGGTCTTTGATAAACAGCTTTAAGCGATAATTTAAGTTGACGACCATCTTCAGATACTTCTAAGACTTTCAAATAAACTTGATCATTTAATTGAACGTACAAACCAATATCCTTAACATAGTAGTCACTCATCTCAGATATATGTATAAGACCCGTTGTGTTATCATCGATGACGACAAATGCACCATATGGCTGAATGCCGCTAATTTTTCCCACAACCACTTGTCCAACTTTATACATACCACTACCTCATGTTCATGCTCATTATATCACACTCACTTTATCCTTTGTGCTATAATAACGATGATAAGGAGGTGTCTTGTGAGAGAACAATATATCGACCAAATTGCAGATACCATCGAAAAGATCAGACCTTATATTCAGCGTGACGGTGGTGATGTTGAATTTGTGGATGTCAACGATGACGGAGTCGTCACCCTACGTTTGCTAGGAGCATGTGTAGGTTGTGGTGCAACCGATACAACATATAAAATGGGAGTTGAAGCGATTTTAACGGATGAAATTCCCTTTGTTACTGAAGTTGTACTCGTCGAAGATTAATAAAAAAGCGTTTAATCAATATTAAACGCTTTTTTATTGAAAATAATCCTTGCAATTGTTTGATGTTTCCCCTAAAATACTTCCATATTATGCAAGGGGAGAATAAATTATGCACAAGTCAAGTATAGATGCTTTTGGAAAGAATTTATGTCATAACAAGGTTTTGAAAGATCGTCTACCGAGTCCTATCTATGAACAATGGAAAGAAGCTTTAGCTCATGAAACAGCACTTGAACCTGCTGTAGCTGATGCCATTGCTCATGTCATGAAGACTTGGGCTATTGAACAAGGAGCAACCCATTATTCCCATTGGTTCCAACCAATGACGGGCAACACAGCTGAAAAACATGATGCCTTCTTAGAATCCAATGATAATGGTGTCCCTATCACACGTTTTTCTGGAAAAGCACTAATCAAAGGGGAAGCTGATGGTTCATCATTCCCAAGTGGTGGATTACGCGCAACATTTGAAGCTCGTGGTTATACCTATTGGGATATTACATCTCCTGCATTTATTCGTGGACATGTACTTTGTATCCCAAGTGTTTTCGTATCATTTAATGGGGAAGCACTTGATAAGAAGACTCCTTTGCTTCGCTCCATGCGTGCTCTTTCAAAGGAAGCCACTAAAGTTCTACATTTACTTGGAGACACCGAAGTCAAAAGTGTCACACCAACACTAGGTCAGGAACAAGAATATTTCTTGATTGATGCTGATTTGTTTAAGAAACGTCTTGACCTAAAACTCACTGGAAGAACTTTAATTGGACAACCTCCAGCCAAAGGACAAGACTCTGAAGATCATTACTTCGGATCGATCTCTGAAAATGTGAATGCATTTATGGAAGATGTCAATGAGGCATGTTGGGCTCTTGGTATTTACTCAAAAGTAGAACATAACGAAGTAGCCTTTAATCAATTTGAAATTGTTCCTATGTATGCTCCTGCACATATTGCAATTGATCAAAACCAATTGATTATGGACATTTTAAAGAAAACAGCGAAAAAGCATGGATTAGAATGCCTACTTCATGAAAAACCATTTGCGGGGATTAATGGATCAGGCAAACACAATAACTGGTCTCTTCAAACGGATACTGGATTGAACTTATTTGATCCAAGTGATGAACCTGGAAGCAATTTGCGTTTCTTAGTGTTTGTAGTGGCCGTTCTAGCTGTGGTTGATAAATACCCTACTCTTCTTCGGATGTCTGCCTCTGGTGCTGGAAATGATCATCGTTTAGGAGCGAATGAAGCCCCTCCTGCTATTATTTCTGTATACCTAGGATCAACTCTTGAAGATTTACTTCGCTCTTTAGCAAATGGTGTCGCATCGATTACTAAGACTCGTGAAGTTCATTCACCACTTTCAAACCTTAAAGAAATGCCTAAAGAATTCTCAGATCGTAACCGAACTTCTCCATTCGCATTCACTGGTTCAAAATTTGAATTTAGAATGGTAGGCTCATCTCGTTCAGCCGCCACCACAAATACCATTTTAAACGCTGCACTTGCGGATGAACTCGCAATGATTGCGAAAGAAATCGAATCCAGTCAAAAGGATATTCGTGAAAGCATTATGGATGTATTGATTACTCGCTTCACAAAACATGAGCGTATTCTTTTCTCAGGGGATGGGTATTCTCAAGCTTGGGTTGATGAAGCAGAGCGTCGTGGACTCCCTAATATCAAATCATTTAATGAGTCCATTGATTCCTATCTCGAACCCGCAACCTTAGCCATGTTTGCACGTCAAGGAGTATACACAGATAAGGAAGTCCATGCACGCGTCGAAATTCTTCATGAACAATTCTATCGTGCTGTCTTATTTGAAGCTCGCTCATTAAGTGAGTTACTACTGAAGTTTATCCTTCCTGCAGCACTTAAAGATATTCATCACGCTTCACTAGTAAGCACTTCACGATTCGCAAGTGATAAAGTGAGTGAACTTTCTAAACTTGTGGATGATGCTTATGATTTAGTGAAAACATTACAACTTCTTGTGGAAGAAGGCCAAAAGATGGATGATATCCGTGCTAAAGGTAAACTCTTCAATGAGATTGTTAGACCACATATGGTCGTATGTCGTGAAGTGGCTGATAAGATTGAATCACTCATGGATCATGACTTATACCCTATTCCAACATATACTGATTTACTATTTAGTTTCTAAAATAAAAAGAACTTGGATCATGATCCAAGTTCTTTTTATTCAATGCCTTTATCTTTAAGTTTTAAAGCTACCGTTTCTTTAATGATGACATAAATGACCGCAAAGACTGGAACTCCTAAGAACATACCTAAGATGCCAAAGAAACCCCCTCCTACAATTATCGCAAACATAATCCATAAGGTTGGTAATCCTAATGAATCCCCCAAGATCTTTGGACCGATGATGTTACCATCGATTTGTTGAAGGACAATGATAAATAGGATGAACCATAAGGCTGTACTTGGAGATACAATAAATAGGATGAGCACCCCTGGCACTGCTCCAATGAATGGTCCAAAGACTGGGATCATATTGGTGATTCCAATAATCACGGATATAAGTAAGGCGTAAGGCCATTGTAGAAGACTCATGAACACAAAGGATATGATTCCGACGATTATTGAGTCGACTGTTTTTCCTAGAATAAATTGATTAAACTTATCTTTCGCAAGATTAGAGACTTTAAACACAATCTTGGCGTCATCACTTGGCACTATTGCTAATACAAGTTTACTGACTTGATTCGCAAATCTCTCTTTTTCTAAAAGCATATAAACAGCAATGATAATCCCCACTATAAGTCTAAAGATTAGAGTTAATAAATTAATACTCATTGAAAGCAAATTTGGTAGAAATTCTCGCCCAAGCTGGTTAATGTTTTGAAGTATTTCTGCTGTAATATCCTGAAGAAAGAGGGTTGCCTCGGCTTCTATATTGAGTTGCGCAATGAGTTGATCAATAAATGCATTAGTCGAATCAATATAGGATGGAATCTGATCAATGAGCGTATTGATTGAAGAGATCAGTTGTGGGGTTACTACCACAAACAATCCAATGAGGACACTTAATGTAAATACAAGTGAAAAGAAAGTGGAAATGATTCGTTTGAATCGTTGTTTCAAACTTAAGTTTTTTAGTAGTCTCTTCTCAATGAAATTTTGAAGTGGGGACATTAAGAATGCCAAAGTGAACCCCACAATAAAAGGCAATAGTAATGCTGACATAGAACTTATGGCTGAAATCACAAGATTAAAGTTTAGTGCAATTAATGTAAAGGTTACAATTAATATTCCAGAAATTGTGAATCCAAGGATTGTATTTTTCAAAGTTGGCTCGAATTTAAACTTCATAGGGTCTCCTCCTCAAAAGTGCCTTGTACTTCGCGATAATCATATCCAAATGCACCTCGAGAGATTAAAACAATGGGTGGCATTTGAATACGTTTAAATATCCCTTGAGAAACACTTTTCTTAAACCATTGAAGATCTGCTTTAAAGGCTTCAAGATCTTGATCCAGACCATAGATTCTTAACCAATAAGCCATGGTTTCATCATCTAAAGTATTGGTTAAAACTTTCTTTTCAAACTCATGAATTTGAAATCCTGGATAAAGTGTGAGTTTCGACACCAAAGCATCATGATATCCCCACTTCATAGGATCAACTTGTTTTTCTTTGAGTTCTGCACTAGGTGGTAAATCAAAATGATACCCTTTTTCAGTAAGTTGACCTATAAGGTTTTTTGGAATAATTTCATCTTGAAATAATGTGTTGATCTCATTGGCTAAGTCAAAGAGTTGTACTTTAGTACAGTCTCCTAAAGGAGATAATGCTCCAATAGTATCTCCATACAATGTGGCATAGCCTAGTGCAGTTTCTACTTTATTGGCATTATTGAGAATTACACCCCCAACACTTGAGGCAATGCTTGAAAGCAAATGTCCTCGAATACGTGCTTGTGCATTTTCTTGTGATAATGAGGTGACTAGAGGAAATCCAAAAGCTTCACTCACTTGATGGGTTATCTTGACAAGAGGTTCAATTGAACCTTCATGATATTGAATGTTTAATTTTTGAGCCAACTTTTGAGCATTGAAAATGGTAGCTTTCGAGTTATATTGGGTGGCCATGTTGACACCAATCACACGTTGATTTCCTAAAGCCAAGGTTAATAAACAGGCCCCAATACTACTATCAAGTCCTCCTGAGAGTCCAACAACCCATTTAGGCTTAAATGGGAGTATTTCTTCATCAAAACACTGAATTGCATTCACAAGTCCAGTGAGTAACTTAGACATCGTAGGTTTATACTCTAAAGTTTCGACAACCAAAGCCTGAGTGAACTGATCAGGAGCTTGCACTATGACTTTTCCGAAAGTATCCACAATCATTGACCCACCATCAAATCCTATGACGTTCTTCCCATTGTTTTGAAAACCCACTTGATTGACATAGACAAAGGTTGGAAATGATTCCACTTGTTTCATATGATGCGCTAATGCTTTAAAACGAGATGATTCTTTATTAAGCGTCCACGGTGAAGCCGAGACGTTGATAATAACATCGACATGTTGATTTACCCAATTAAGTGTAGGATTAATCGCATAATCTTGACTCCATAAATCTTCACAGATTTCTAAACCAAAGCGATAAGTTAATCCGTGATAATTGAGGATAAATGGACTGAAAAAATCTATTCCTAGGGTTTGACTTAAATCCGTTGAACTTAAAAAGTATCTTGCATCATCAAAGATTCGATAATTTGGAAGTAATGTTTTAACACCAGGATAATATAAGCCATTCTCACGTGCTACATACTGTTGGTTATACGCCATATAGACACTGTTCGCACGACCAAAGCGACCATCATGGCCTTTTATCTTATGTTCACCTAGGGTTAAAGCAATGTTTCCCCATACCACAATGATGTCAGTGGATAACTCCTTAATGACTTCATTCATTTTTTCCGCATACGATAAAAATGCAAAATCGTGGTATCGATCCGCAATCATATACCCACTGATGCACATCTCAGGAAAGACAATCATGTCTACTCCTTTTAATTTCGCATCGTGAATCATACTTCGCATTGTCGCAACATTATCTTGAATACGACCTGCTTTGACTCTCATTTGTCCTAAAGCTATTTTAAGTTTCATACACTCATAGTATATCACATGATAGTTGTCGACCGATGTGATATGTCAAGATTGATGTGGCGGATACAGCAGATAAAGCAATTTTCTGAGATGATGGATACTCAATCACGACATGCACATCACTGAGCAGTAAAATCTCTTTTGATAATCCTCGTTTCTCGCCACCAATCGCGATTATTGATTTTTGTGAGTACTTAACTTGATCAAATGGTTGCGACTGATCACTGCGTTGTGCCACAAAACAGGAGTATCCTTTAGCCTTGTATTGTTTTAAAAGTGAAGGAATATCTTCACTACGAATCCATTCCAAGGCTTCACTCATTCCGGCAGAAGATTTAACTACTGTAGCTTCATGGTCATAAAAATCTTTAGTATTGGTAATGATGGTACTAAACCCACTGATTGCGGCTGTTCTCATAATCATTCCTAAATTAAAAGGATCATCGACTCCTTCTACCACAAGAATCAAACCTTTAAAGGATGGTTTTTTATGAAATGCAATCGGTTCAACCTTTGCAAGCACCCCACCATGCGTTCTTCCACTCACTAATTCTGAAACATCATCACTTTGTCTTACCTTCACATTATTTTTCTTACAAAGATGGAATATGTAGGCTTGATCTTTTGACAATTTTAAAGGAAGAATCACTTCATGAATGACTCGTCTTTGATATGTTAGTGCAGCTTTAACACTTAATGCTCCTTCTAATATCATAATGTCACCTTTCTGATGAACTCATTTTCATCAATGGGTTCAACACTTGGAATGGAAACCCAAGACATGGGTTGATAAGCTCGTGTGATGGATTCATGCTCTTCATTTTTCATGTCTGTGACAACCCATTGTCTATTTTCATGATGAGGACCAAAGACTTCTAAAGTGTCATTCACTTGAAATACATTTCTAACTTCTACCCAAATACGATCTTTCTCAACTTTTCTTACAACCCCTACAAAATCTTGATTAATGCCGGCTCCATTTACTCCATAAAGAATGGACGATGAATGTGGAAGTTGCCCATAGAAGCCATCAAAGGTTGCTCTTGAGGCAGCTTTTGAGAGTTCTACTAACGTTGTCGCGACATGATTGTCTTCATCTAGTTCATCCACATGGTCAATAAAATGACGATAGGCATTCACAATCGTTGCGACATAATATTCACTCTTCATACGACCTTCAATTTTTAAGGAGGCGACTTTCATGTTAAGCAACGCCTTAAGATGTGGTGTGGCATTTAAGTCTTTAGAAGACATCGTAAATGATGGATGAATATCAGAGATAATGGTTCCATCTTCGATATGAGTGAGTTCATATCGCCAACGACAACTTTGAGCACATCCCCCTCGATTCGCATCACGAAGTGACATATGATTCGATAATGTACATCGACCAGAAACATTGACACACATTCCACCATGGATAAAGACTTCAATAGGTAAGATATCTAAATCAATCATGGCTTGAACATCCTCTAAAGAACATTCGCGTGCAAGCACTACACGATCAAATCCACAGGCTTTATAAAAACGTAGAGCATGTTCATTCGCAGCACTCACTTGTGTGGAGATGTGAACTTCCATCTCTGGTGCGACTCTTTTGCTTAGGCGTCCCATGGCAATACTTGCGACGATTACCGCATCAACTTTAATATGATTAAGTTGTCTAAGATACTCTTCAATCCCTTCAAAATTATCCTCATGAGGAACAATATTGACCGTCACAAAAAGCTTCTTCCCTAATCGATGGGCATGTTCTACCCCTAGCTTGATGTCATCCATTGTGAAGTTTGAAGCTCGTGCGCGAAGCGAAAAAGCTTTTCCTCCAATAAAGACAGCATCTGCTCCAAAATCAAAGGCAACCTTTAGGCGAAACAAATCTCCTGCAGGGGCTAATAACTCTACACTCATGTGCCAGCCTCCAATCCTTTATCTGTTTCTTCTAAACCTGCATACACATTAAATTGTGAATGCTTTTTAACGTTATCTATTGTGAAGTTGTTTTGTTTAATGAGTTCAATCCAAACTAATGTTTCTTCAATGGGAATAAAAAGTGATGAAAGATAACCATAATCACATGCGAGAAAGAGTGGATCTTCTAAGACTAGAAGCGAGTCATGAAAGACATGAAATCCTTGGTCATCTTCAACTCCAAAATAGCGAGCCTCACGAGATAATTCTCGCATTCGCACATGTTTCGGTGCATTTGGAGTGTTAATTACGTCATAATAGGAACTTAATAATGGACGTTTTGATGTCGAGATAAGATGAGTGCCACATAATTGAAAAATGACTTGCTTAGGCATGTGCTGCGCAAATGATTTCTTCTTTTCTAGTGTGATATCTACAGCTGGCGCAATCACATCATATCCTGTTTCTAAGAATGTTTGAGCATCCATTGGACTCGCAATCATCGTTTCATTCATGAAAATAAGTTTAGATTGGGTTTGATTGTGTTTTAGGAAGTATCCTAACCCCACATCTCCTGAGGCAATAAAATCCAAAGCAGCTCTTGCACATCGAGCTAGTGTTGATTCTTGTTCTTTGAATTGGGTCTGCAGAATAATGTAGGGGAAAAACAAACATGCTTGTTTATTTGACGCATGAATCTGATGAATAACATCATCAAGGTCATCAATCATCACACTCATTAATCGATCACCACAAAAACCGTGAAGTCCGAATACTAATACATCCGCATTACTTTCACATAGCTTTTGAAAATTAAGTTTTGAATTCACTTCCAAAAAACATTTCATTGTTCTAAACCTTGTTGTATTTTACCATTCACAATGATTAGTACTGCTAAGATAAGCACCGCGACTAATGCTGCAGTCCCTAAAAATACACTTTGATAAAGTGCCGCTCCCTCAACAGTTCCCTTCACCCATTGCATAACTAGTCCATAGATTTGATCACCATAGTAGATTCCTACCGCAAAGAAGGTTTGATAAATTCCCATGGACATTTCTCGCTCTTCTTTAATAAATGAACTTAATGCTAGCCCTAATAATAGATTGTAGGTAATGCCATATCCAAAACCATTTAAACCATACGCAAAGAATAGTGTAATATCATGAGTCATGAGTCCACCAATCAGTGCGAAAATTCCTGATAAGGCTAATCCAAATACAAGCGTCCATTTAACACCAAACTTTTGTTTGAAATATAAACCAACCATCACACCGGCCCCTAATTGAAAGAGTGTGAACACCACATCTAAATACGCCACTAGCATTGAAGACATATTCACAAGATCAGTGCGAGCATAAGCCACCATATTTGCTTGTGATGTCGCAAAACGCACGAAAGACACTAAGACCCCAAACAAGGCAATGAAGAGAAACCTTGGTGTAACTAAGATTCTAAAGAATGTGGATAACTTGAAGTTAGTGACTTTTGTCTTATTATCCTTTAATTGAAGTAGTAAAACGAAAGCCACAAGAGCTAACACTGCAGACAGTGTCCATAACATAGTATAGTTTTTGACTACATCCATGGTTGCGAATGTCTGTAATGGAGCTACTAAAAATTCAGCCATGAGTGGAGCCACAGATAAGATAGACACCGAAATTAATGCATCCTTAGCATCAAAAGTCTCAGAGAACATGACATTAAATAGCGCAAGCATGCTTGCTCCAAGCCCAAGGGCTAATGAAGATAAGTAAAGTGATGTCGCATCAGGTTTAACCACCACATAGATACTTGTTAGCATAATCGCCCATAATGCTAATGCAATAAACCATTTACGGTTTTGAAACCAGTCTGATAAGATAAAAATGGGTAGGCGTGCAAAGATTGAAATGAGTCCATAGGCTGAAACGATTGATGCAGTTACAATTCCATCAATGCCTAACCCTCCAACATTCACATCGGAGATTGCATAAACACGACGATAGGATCTGATAATATTGATTGAAGCCCAAAACAACACTAATAAGACAAACATCAACATTTGTAACTTATTAAGGTGATATTTTTTGCCTAACCAGAGTGTTAAAACTAGTGATACAATAAACGTAATAAGTGCCACAAGCACTTTACCATTCGATGCAAAGATGAAGAAATTGATAAGTTGATTCATAGAGTAAATCCTTTCACAAGTAGTTTACTCAATGTGGACACAAAAATAAAGAACTATTTAAGGAGATCACTATGTTTGATTTTAGAAGCGACACAGTTACACGTCCTACACAAGGGATGAAAGAAGCCATGATGAATGCTCATGTGGGGGATGATGTCTATGGGGATGATCCTAGTGTTAATGCATTAGAGCGATATGTTGCCCATCTGACTGGTTTTGAGGATGCATTATTTGTGGTCTCTGGAACGATGGGAAATCAACTCGCCATCATGAGCCATACCCACAAGGGAGAATCGGTACTCATGCATAAGCATGTTCATATCAACCGCTATGAAGTTGGCGCAATTAGTCTTCTTTCAAGTGTCTATCCAAAGCTAGTTGAAAATAAGGTGGGATACTTAAGAAAAGAAGATATTATTCAAAACTTCACCCCTGATAATATTCACTTCCCTAAGATAACGACAGTAGTATTAGAGAATGCTTTAAGTGATGGCCGAGTTGTGGATATAAGTACTATGAAAGATGTCATGGAACTAGCCCACGAATATGGATATAAGATTCACATGGATGGCGCAAGACTATTTAATGCCGCGATAGCACTCAACACTGACATTAGAACATTAATTGGTCAAGCTGATTCCTGTATGTTTTGTTTATCTAAAGGGTTAGGTGCTCCTGTTGGATCGATGTTATGTGGTTCAAAAGCGTTTATTGCGCAGGCAAGAAGATATCGCAAAATGCTTGGAGGGGGACTACGACAAGCAGGATATCTTGCGGCGGCAGGCCATTATGCTTTAGAACATCATATCCATAGGCTTAAAGAAGATCATGAACGTGCTCAGAAGATTACCGACATGTTGGTGTCATTTGGATATGAAGTTTTAACACATCATCGTGATATTAATATGGTATTCTTCAAACTAAAACCACATCAAGATGAACAAACATGGATTCAAAAGGCAAAAGCATTTAACTTAATTCTAAGTGGTTCCAGTTATGGATGGATGAGAATCGTGACTCATCTTGATATTAGTGATGAAGCTTTGATGCACCTACAAATGTTTTTAGCTTCACTATAAAAGGCAACTATGATGTTGCCTTTTTTGTCTTCACTATAAATATAAAAGTTAGTAGTTTCAAACTATACACAATCACTAGAAGTATTCTGACCCAACCTATGTTAACCAATATAAAGGTAATGGATAAAGTTATGAATACCAAGACAAGGATACGTAGTTTTCTTGACCAAGTCATCGAAAGATGTTTGGCATCTTCATCATAATATTCTTTAGCCAATTCAGAAGATTTCAATTTCTCAGTGAGTTGAGGTGAACTCTTTGATGCGAAAAAAATGGCTAAGATAATAAAGATGGTGGTCGGCATGACGGGTAAAAATGCTCCTATTACCCCTAGAATAAACATGAGGAGTGCTAAGAAAGCGTAGAATACCTTCATTGTTGGTCAAGGAAGTTTAGAACCATCTCGACATCATTTTTTGGATCTACATTTTCAAATATCGCTTTAATTATGCCCTTTTCAATCACGAAGGTGGTACGAGCAACTCCCATGTATTTTTTGCCATACATGGATTTTTCCTTCCATACATCATAGCGTTGAACCACTGTGGTGTCAGGATCTGCAAGAATAGTAAAGTTAAGTTGAAACTTCTCTTGGAATTTCTTGTGTGACTTCACATCATCTTTTGAAATACCAATCACCTTTACCCCTCGTTTTACAAATTCGTGTGATGAATCACGATAGGAACACGCCTGAGTTGTACATCCTGGGGTATCATCTTTTGGGTAAAAATAAAGTACGCATGTTTGATCTTTAAAATCACTTAATGAAACTAAATCTCCTGCCTCATTTTGCAAAGTGAAATCTGGGGCTTTTTGTCCAATAACTAACATATTGTTCCTCCTAAGTAGTCCTATCATACCAAAACCATGGTTTGGTTTCATGTATGATACACTCTTATTTTAAACCTTTTTGATAGATATGAGTCTCATATGGACCTAATAATTGACTTGAATGATTAGTCTTCATATTACTTAATACAAGTTGTCCGAAATCAATTTGAGGAAGTGAAATCTTCTTCTTTGAGAAATTACATACTAAGGTAAACTGAAAGTCTTGATCTTGACGATGCATGATAATACACTGTGGGTGTTCACTCAGACTTTCACTCCACACTCCAAGTGCAAGCGTTGAAAATTCATGATAAAGTGCAGATAACTTTCTTACATAATTCAATACACTGTGAGGATCATGTTCTTGATTGAAGACATTAATGGTTTTCACATCATCGTTAACTTTAAACCATGGTTTCACTTCACTAAAGCCACCATAGGTTGAATCATCCCATTGCATTACACCTCGTGCATGATCTCTGCTCATCTTTTGAATGATTCTCTTGGCGATGAATGCTGGAACTTTCATCATGCTTTGTAATGCTTTGTATGTATTGATTGCTTCAAAGTCTTTCCATTCCTCGATCGGAAGATCCATATTTTTCATGGCGATTTCTTCACCTTGATAAATAAAAGGACTCCCTACATTAAAGAAGTTAATAGCGAACAATGCTTTTGCGCTTTCAAAGCGGTATTGTCGATCATCACCAAATCGAGACACTGAGCGTGGTTGATCATGATTTGACATGGTTGAAGCTATCTTGAAACCACGGCTTTGAGCAGCATTATTCCATGCTCTTAACACTTTTTTAAAATCCTTGTTAGTATAGTGATACAGCTTTCTAAAATCAAATTTGCCTAAGGGTCCACATCCAAGCATATGTAGATCAAAGTGAATGATTAAGTCGAGTTGATCTTTATTCGGCCCACACATGATAGCAGCAGCCTCTTGTGTTATCAACATGCCCTCCCCAATGGTAATGAACTCATAATCTTGTTTTAGTTCTCTTAATAGGTCTTTGAGATATTTTTGTCCTAAAGGTCGATCTTTAATAAAATCATCCGCAAATTGGTATCCTTTTTTATGTGGATTCTTACTAATAAGTCCTTCAATTTTCGAAATGGTATTAAATACATCTAATCTGAATCCTGCTATGCCTAAATCTAACCATGTCTTCATGATATGTTTTACTTCTGCTCTTACTTTTGGATTATCCCAATTTAGGTCTGCTTGAGTGGGGGTAAATAGAGTTAACGCATAATCTTTTTCACTCACTTGTGTCCACGCACTCCCCCCAAAGATTGAAATCCAATTGTTAGGAACTCCTTCACTGATGGGTCTAAAAAAGTAATAATCTCTTTTGTCACTAAGAGGGTTATTTAGTGCCTCTTGAAACCAAGCATGAGAAGTGGAAGTATGATTCGCAACGAGGTCGCAAATAATCCCCATATTGAGGGATTTTGCTTTGGCGACAAGTTCTTTAAAGTCTTCAAGTGTTCCATATTCACTTGCGACACTCATATAATCACTTACATCATATCCGTAATCATCTTGTGGCGATTTATAAAAAGGTGAAATCCAAATATAGTCCACATGTAGACTTTTGATATAATCAAGTTTTTCGATGATTCCTCTAAGATCTCCAATACCATCATGATTGGAATCATTAAAACTTCTTGGCCATATTTGATAAAATACTGCTTCTTGAAAAGGTTTCATACAACTTTCCTTTGAAAGTGAAATGGAAGTAATTGTAGAGTCCATATCACATGAATAATCACAAACATCACGGGAACATAGAGAGTTGGCCCAACGATTGAAGACACGAGTTCAAGCGGGGTGTTTCGCGGTGCAAAGGTCACAAATAAGTAATTACCACCTGTAAAGATATTAATAATATAGTTTTGAATGGCTAAATATCCCATAAGTAGTGTTGCGAAAGGAAGCTCTTTAAATGATGGTCTAAACTTAAACCAAATGATGTCATATAAAGGTACCATCATAATAAGTCCATGGATGATGAATGATTGAAGACTTTGAAAATGCCATAATGGATAACGCTCTAATATTCCCTCATTAAAGAATATGGCTGCTAGTGCTCCAATCATCGCTGTCAGATAGACAAAGGTACGCCATGTGCGTTTGTTTGTTTTTAACATGATCGGCATCAGTATGATTTGTAACCCACAAAGATGAAGTGGAAGCATTTCTGAAAAATCATAACTACCTAAAGATAAAGCCCAAATCTGTCGACTAAATTCAAGAAACACAATCATTCCAACCCAAAATACAAGCGCTTTTCTACGTTGTGAGTCATTTAGGAATTTCGCATGGACTAATGGAACGACTGCACTAATTAAACCTAAGATAATCAATTGAATATTCTGAGCATCAAAAGGCATCACTGGTTGAATTGACGTAAGTTCTGAAAAATGGGCAAAGAATGTCATAAATTTTCTCCTAATTAGATTATAGAAAGAAGTTGACTTCCATACAAGTGACGATTGAACTGTTTTGATTTATAATGTTTATATGAATCAAAAACTTCTGCAATCTTTGCCGACTCACATAACGTGTATTGGTGTCAGTAAACATCAATCTCTTGACACAATCAAAAAAGCCTACAGTTTTGGAATCCATGATTTTGGAGAAAATAAGGTTCAAGAACTACTTACCAAAACCGAATCAAATCAACCATGGAGATGGCACTTTATTGGTCACTTACAAACCAATAAAGTTAGACTTTTACTTCCATATGTTTATATGATTCATTCCGTTGACTCCATTAAGTTATGTGAAGTGATTGAGAAAGAAGCTTCTAGAATCCAAAAAACTATACCCATTTTACTTCAACTCAATTTGACTCATGAAATATCAAAATACGGTCTAGATGAGTCAACTATGAAATATCTTATTCAAAACCAAGATCAATACCCACATCTTCAATTTAAAGGCATCATGGTCATGGGACCTACCTCAAATGATGAGTTCCATACTAAAGCAGTCTTTGATCAAGCATTCAAGATTCATCAAGACAATATAAAAAACTCACCCCACATGAATATATTATCCATGGGGATGAGTGATGATTATCATTGGGCTATTGAAAGAGGAGCCACTCATATTAGGCTAGGACGAGCTTTATTCAAAGAATAGCCAACCTAAATAAACTAATAACGCATTCACAATAAGAGGGTATGCATTCATGAATTGACTAATTGATAACCATTGAATTTGGATTACATTGAGTCGATCAAACACAATCAAAATCAGTATTAAACTAATCAAGACTTTCTTAATCCAGTCTTGATTTTTTCTTTTACTACTATGAAGTATAAGTCCTAAAGAAAAGAACATTCCTATAGTGATAAGTTGAACCATCATGGCATAAGGTTGGCCATTAAACAACCAATCACTCACTATGAAAAGTAGATAACTCACTAATAAAACTAACAATGGTTTTAAAGTATTAAAGAAATGTTTCATAAAACTCCTTAGTGGTGAGTTTGTCTTATCAACAAACCAATCATGTATGAAAAAGGTGGGAGAATCACTATGACAAGTAAATTTAGTAATGACATCGGTTCAAGGGTTAAAAATAAATAACCTGGGAAATTAAACACTATCGCAAGATCATTTAGCCATGAAAGATATCGAACTTGCAAAGTGAAATAATAGATGATTGCACTTAGAGCATTCATCACCATCATAATCAACATACTTTTAGATGCATCATGAGCTTCCTTAAGAAATTTGGAACGTGCTAGCATCGCAAAATAGCCTAATAGCATATAGGTTAAGGTAATAAAAAGTACACTCAACCCAAATCTTAAATAACTTGATGGTAAGAATCGTAAAGGATGACTTGTTGTGAATGCAATCCATAACACAAGACTATAGATGACTTGAATAAATAGATACGTTAGTATCAGATTATAGATATCTTTTTTCATTGTGCTTCATAAAGGAATTGAATCAACCTCTTAACTCCTTCTTTACAATTTTGATTGGATGCAGCTAAAGAAATTCGGATAAAGTGATCACTATGTTTTGAAAATACCACCCCAGGGATCACCGCAACGTGATAATGTTCTAATAACTGAGTTGCGAATGTCCATGAATCTAATTGCTTATGTGATACATCAATAAAAATATAGAATGCGCCTTGAGGATAAATGTAAGGTACTTTTGCCTGATCAAGTAATTTCACCACATCATCTCGATTCTGACGATAAAACGTTGTCATTTCATCCACATTTGTATTCAGTGCTACTTCACCTGCATCCTGAATAAATAACGGTACTCCTGCAGCTGCGTATTGTTGGATTTTGTGGGCACTCTTGATGATATCTTTGGGGGCACATAAATATCCAATCCGCCATCCTGTCATGGCATATGGTTTAGATAAACTTTGTGTCAAAATAATTCTGTCTTTGTATCGAATATCTTGATTTAGAAAAGTTGCTTTATCATACACTAACTGCGCATACACGTCATCTGAGATTACAAACACCTCATGTTCATCAAGAATACGCTTGACAATGTTAAGTGATGCCTCATTATAGATTACACCTGTTGGGTTATTTGGAGAATTCACAATAAGTGCCTTTGTCTTAGGAGTCATCTGTTTCTTAATGTCTTCATAATTCAATTGAAACTGATTTTTTGTGGTATCCACAAAAACTGGCTTACCTTGAAAAAACTCTATGGCTGGTTGATAGGCAATGTAGGCAGGTTCAAATAATATTACTTCATCCCCAGGATTTAGGATTGAACCTAATGCTCCAAAAATTGCGCCTGTTGCACCTTGCGTGATGAGTATTTCATCCATCGTATATTCTACCCCATTGACACGTTTTTCATAGGCGATAATTTCTTGTTTAAAAGATTCACTACCGGCAAAAGAAGGATAAAAGGTTCTGTTTTTATCAAGCGATGCTTTTAAAGCTTGTTTGATTGGTTCAGGGGTTGCGAAAGTTGGTTCTCCAATCGTCAACTTAATAACATCTTGAAACTTTGAGGCTTGGTTTGTAAACAAACGAATGCCACTCATTTCAAGTTTTTCTAATCTCTCGTTTAGTTTAATCAGCATCCTTCTGAGTCCTTTCCACATGATTGGGAGAATTGGCATCCACAATACGTTTGTCGATACATGTGATGTTCTTTGGATAATTCTATTCCACGATTATACCCATTACCTTTTTTAAAGTTTGATGGCAGGTATTTAAGATCTTGATATTTTGCCACTTGCTTTGATGCGATATCGTGGATTGCTAAGGCATCTTTATGGCGGCTTACACTCATCACTGTCGCGATATACTCGAATTCGTGCTTGGCAGCAAATTTCATTGCTTCTGCCATACGCAAAGCAAAACACATATTGCATCGAGTTCCACCTTCTTTTTCATCTGCAAAAGGTCGTAACTTTTCACTAAAAGACGCATTTAGATAATCTGGTGGTAATACCACATCAATCTTAATATTTTCTTGTTTCTCAAAGAATTTGACATAACTCAGAAGTTCATCAAAACGACGTTTATATTCTTCATAAGGATAAATATTATGGTTATTGAAGAATAAGGTTAATTGGAAATATTGAGACAAATACTCCATAGGATATGTATTACATGGTCCACAACAAGAATGCAAAAGAAGGGTTGGTTTTCGACCCGTTGCTACAACTGATTCAATTGTTGAAAGCTGAAGCTGAT
Organism: Erysipelotrichia bacterium; assembly: GCA_018333955.1. Classification (GTDB taxonomy): domain Bacteria; phylum Bacillota_I; class Bacilli_A; order Erysipelotrichales; family Erysipelotrichaceae; genus UBA6182. The sequence continues at coordinate 57,683 of JAGXSD010000058.1, read as the reverse complement.
AGAGTTCTTTTGCGTTCATGCTAGTTCGATAAACATACTATCTCCAAAAGAGAAAAAGCGATACTTTTGATCTACAGCTTCATGATATGCCTTCATCATCAATTCATATCCACCTAGAGCAGTCACCATCATCATTAATGTTGATTTTGGGAGATGGAAGTTTGTAATAAGACCATCAATCGCTTTAAACTCATATCCTGGAGTAATAAATATGTTTGTGTCTCCTTCATCTTTCATTATTTTACCATGTTTTTGCATCACACTTTCAAGTGTTCTTGCACTAGTTGTTCCCACCGCAATAATCCGTTGATGATTTGCTTTCGCTTTCGCAATAATTTTTGCACTTTCTTCACTTACAAAATAAGTTTCGGAATGCATTTTGTGCAAGGATACATCTTCAACCTCAACCGGTTTAAAAGTGCCTAATCCGATATGAAGTGTTACTTCCACAAATTGAATGCCTTTTTTCTTCATTTTTTCAATTAGTTCAGGGGTAAAATGTAGACCCGCTGTAGGAGCGGCACTACTACCCTCCTTTTTTGCATACACTGTTTGATAACGGTCCATACTTGTGGTTGAATGCTTAATGTAAGGAGGTAAAGGCATGGTTCCTACTTCATATAGCATTTCTAAAATAGGTCGATGGGAACTAAATTTAAACATCCTAAGCCCTTCTTCTAGTACTTCCACACATTCCGCTAATAAATCGGGATGCTGAAATTGAATGATGGTTCCAACCTTCACTACCTTTGCTTTCTTCACCATACATTGAGCTAAGTCACCTTCAAGTTTTAGAATTAGTAATTCTACTTTTGCAAGTGAGTCTGCTTTAATCCCATACAATCGTGCAGGAATCACTTTTGTGTTATTTAACACAAGCACATCATCAGGTTTTAGAATATCTAAAATGTCTGAAAAGACTCCGTGTGACCACGATTTTGAATTAACTTTAATATGCATAAGTCTAGACATATCACGTTGATCTGTTGGATTTTGTGCAATAAGCTCAGGTGGTAAATGATAATCAAAATCACTTGTTTTCATTAGTATCCCTTTGTATTTCCTTTATTGAAGCCAAATCTTTCAAACATCTCATCTTTAAACGCTTTAAATCGGCCTTCTTCTATAGCCTCTTGAGCATTTTGAGTCAGTTTAATCAAAAAGCGTAAGTTGTGAATAGAAAGAAGCCTCATCCCAAGTCCTTCTTTATTTTTAATTAGATGTCTTAAATAGGCACGAGTGTAATTTTTGCATGCGATACAATCACATCCTGGATCAAGAGGAGTAAAGTCCCGATCATATTGTTGATTACGAATATTAATGCGCCCTATCGTGGTCATTGCAGTACCATGTCGAGCAATACGAGTGGGAAGCACACAGTCAAACATATCGACACCTTGGGAGATTCCATCAAGAATAGCATCTACTGTTCCAACACCCATTAAGTATCGAGGTTTATCTTCAGGTAAAAAAGGAACTGTGTCCTGAATCATTTTGAACATGACAGGCTTACTTTCACCCACTGATGTCCCTCCAATAGAATATCCATCAAAGTCCATTTCAACTGTTTTTCGAGCAGAATACTCTCTTAAATCTGAAAACTCTCCACCTTGCACAATTCCAAATAAAGCTTGATTTGGATTTTTATGTGCATCCTTACCACGCTTTGCCCAACGTAGTGTTCTATCAACTGATTCCTTCATATATTCATATGTAGCAGGATACGCAGGACATTCATCAAAGCTCATAATAATATCTGCTCCAAGATCATTTTGAATTTGAATAGATTTTTCTGGAGTTAAAAACAAAGCATCTCCATTTAAGTGATTTCTAAAAGCAACACCTTCTTCAGTAATTTTTCTCATTGAACTTAATGAAAAAACTTGAAATCCACCTGAATCTGTAAGAATAGGTCGCTTAACATTCATAAAACGATGAAGACCCCCTGCTTCTTTTATAATATCCTCGCCGGGTCTTAACCATAAATGATATGTGTTTGAAAGAATAATTCCTGCTTCGATATCCGTGAGTTCTTCTGGTGAAACATATTTTACACTTGCTAGTGTACCAACAGGCATAAAGATTGGAGTTTTCACAGTTCCATTTGGAGTTACTATAGTTCCCGTACGTGCTTTTGTTTCGTTGCATTTGGTATTTATATTAAATTTAAATTTGTCCATGGTCATAACCTCTGAGACATTTTATCATAAATTACCTTTTTATGAAAAAAGTTGATCTATATGATTCATATGATTTCTTTATTCTTCTGTGAAATGGATGTGAAAATCTTTCAAAATGCTTGAAAATGATTTCAAAGGTTGTTATAATCATCCCAACAACATCAAACGTAACCATGAATGTTGTATCGTTACCGATCAGAAATGTCTAAACCTCCCTCCTTTTTCATTACTTAACTTCGGGTAACAAATCATTAATTAAAAAGAGTGACAATGTCACTCTTTTTAATTATGATTGATTCATGACAATTAAAAAACATTTACTTAATTGGTATGCAAAACACCAACGAGTTTTACCATTTAGAGGAAGCAATAATCCTTATCATATTTGGATCTCTGAAATCATGGCACAGCAAACACAAATAGACACCATGATTCCTTACTATGAACGATGGATGAGCGTTTTCCCAACTATAGAAAGTGTTGCGAATGCAAGTGAAGTTGAGATACTCAAAATGTGGGAGGGTTTAGGATATTATCGACGAGCCCGTTTTATTCATCAAGCTGCGAAAAAAATTATGAATGACTATCAAGGGGTTTTTCCTCATGAATATGAGGAAGTTCGCTCACTTCCTGGAATCGGAGACTATACAGCAGGCGCAATCATGTCTATCGCTTTTAATAGTGCGGTTGTTGCTGTAGATGGAAATGTAGTTCGCGTAATCTCTCGTCTATATGGAATTCATGAGAATCCTTCAAAGAGAACCACTCTTGATATCATCAAGAATCACATGGCACCTTTTTTAGATAATGAGAATAATCATCTTTTGACGCAAGCATGGATGGAATTGGGGGCCTTAGTTTGTACTCCAAAAAACCCTAAATGTAATGATTGCCCCTTAAAGTCGTTTTGCTATGCAAATCAATATAATAAACAATCCGAACTCCCAATGGTCGTTAAGAAGAGTTTAATAAAGAAAGAGTTTTATGATGTCATTCTTAATTTCTCAGATGAAACAATTTTTATGAGTTTAGACGATTCAGATGGTCTAATGCAAGGCATGTATCGATTACCACAGGTCAGTGAAACCATAAGAGAAGAAAGACCAGTTTTTGTAAGCAAGCACATCTATTCTCACAAAACATGGGCTATGAATGTCTTTGTCAATCAACTAGATAACACAGAAAATGTAATTCCAATAAAAATAAAAGAATTAAAAAATGTACCGATTATCACGGCACATAAGAAAATAATAGATAAAATTATTAAAAGGTAATAAGATCTGGGTCTGGACCTGTGCGATGGTTGATATTCATAGAATCAATTCGATGAATATCATCTTCATTTAATTGGAAATCAAAGATTGAAAAGTTCTCAATTAGACGCTCTTTTTTTACTGTCTTTGGTATAGTTACAAAACCCTTTTCAATATTCCACCTTAAAACGACTTGAGCAGGTGTCTTCCCGTATTTTTGTGCAATGTCATGTAGAATCACACTATCTAACTGTCCTCTCATGAGTGGACTCCAACTTTCGACAACAACACCTTGATTTTGGTAATATAAAACACTTGTTTCTTGAGTTAGTTTTGGGTGAAGTTCAAACTGATTAATCATGGGCTTTATTTTTGCGGTTAAGAGAAGATTATCAAAGTGATGAGGATGGAAATTAGAGACCCCAATTGCTCTTACTTTACCTTGATTGTATAACTGCTCAAGCGCGCGCCATGTTTCTGCATTAAGTGGTTTAGGCCAGTGAATTAAGTAAAGGTCTATATATTCTAAACCTAGACGCTCAAGTGATTTATCAAATGCTTTTAAGGTGGTCAAGAATCCTTGATCATCATTCCAAACTTTTGTAGTAACAAAAATCTCAGAACGATCAATTCCACTTTTTCTAATGCCTTCTCCAACACCTTGTTCATTTTTGTATACTGCTGCAGTGTCAATGTGACGATAACCAATCTTAATAGCTTCTACAATAACATCAGCAACTTCATCATTAGGAATTTTCCAAGTTCCTAATCCAATTGCGGGAATCTCCACACCATTTAATAGTTTTCTAGTAATCATTTAAATCTCCTTTTCTTTTAATTGTTTACTCAAGTACTCTCGATTCTCTTCAATCCATTTTGATGCAATCTCAAAAACAAGTTTTGACTTTCCTACATCAATAATTGAAACATCATCAAGTGGAATATTGATGTTCACAGTTGCTTTGTTTCTTTCAAGATGAACTGTTGAATCTAACATCATTTCTAAGCTTCTTGATCCAATATCAAGTATAGTCGTGCAGTTTGATTTTGAGTATTCAGAAACCATTGAAATTGATATGATTTTTCTTGCTCCTGCGTCTAATAGAGGAGTAACAGGTAAGTTCATGAGCAACCCACCATCAACTAATTTCATACCTTTAACATCATAAGATGCGAATAAAACAGGAATCGAGCATGAAGCTCTAATTATTTTGGACAACTTCCCCTTGTTAATAACAATCGAATTGGCAATCTTTGATTTATATGATTTACATGATGTAAAAATGACAAGTTTTGACGTTAGTATATCCACAGAAATAATGAACAATCCTGTCTTGACATCTTCAATATTTATACATCCTAACAACTTGAATTCTTCTTCAAGAAGCTCTTCTAACTTTCTCCCATCAAGAAGTCCATTGTTTTTACTAGTGGCTAATGACGGGATGTTGGGGGTCATAATTCTTCGTTCTTCAAACTTCTTCTCTAGTCGAATCAATGTTGTTTTAAGTTCTTCAGCATCCAATCCCAAAGCAAGCAAGGTTGCAATGACTGAACCCATGCTTGTTCCCGCAAAGTAGTTGAATTTAATCTTCTTAGAATATAAAAATTCAACCACCGGTTGTTGAGCATAAGATTTAATTCCTCCACCCGAAAGAGCAAGACCAGTTTTCTTATTAAAAATTTCGAGGTTAATCATACGCAAATTATATCACAAAAAGAAAAGCACCTTTGCAGGAGGTGCTGTTGTTTCGATAAAAAGTTGTTAAGAAGGTATCGAGACAACTTGATAATATCACTTTAATGAAGTATCTACAATTATTATACTCTGTTAACAATATCTCTATGGTAATAGACATTTGAAATATTGATTTGAATCAATTCTCTTAATTTGTTGACATATTCAGAAGATTGAAATGAAATATGTGGAGAAACCAGGATATTATCCATGTCCCACAACTTACACTCTTCAGGTAATGGTTCGTTAAAATGAACATCGAGTATAAATCTAATATCATTTCTTAGGTAAAGTGCTTCTTCCTTAATTAAATCGCCACGTCCAACGTTAACAATAATACTATTCGGTTCAAAAAGTACTATTGCTTCTTCATCAATGAAATTTATGGTTTCTTTTGTAGATGGTAAGCAAAAAATAAAAGTGTCATACTCCTTAATATGAGATTTAGACTCAGCCAATGAATAAGTTTTTCCAAAAAAATCTATTGGTCTTCCATTTGAATTCACACCATCTACATGCACGTTAAAGAACTTCATTATCTTTGCGAACTCTTGACCTATACTGCCAGTTCCAAATACCAGTATACGTTTATCACATAAATCTTCAGAATTAACTTTCCGTTCCCACTTTTTTCTTCTTTGGTTTTCGATGATTTTCCTTATACCTTTTAATTCGTAGAGTAATGTTGATAAGGTCCATTCCGCAATTGCCTTGGAATAGACCCCTCTAGCATTTGCTAATACTACATGGGAAGCGTTTGATAAATCGACATAATCATATCCTGAACTAATCAGCTGGACTAGTTTAAGGTTTCTTAATCTTGCAAAATTTAGATTTTTTAGTTCAAATCCACCTACAATAACATCATATATATCTTCGATTTCATTTATATCAGAAACATTCAAATCTCCCAAATGCTTTATGCTACTTCCATCAGGTACATTAATCTTTTGTATTTGTTTTGTAGTAATTAGAATATCCATAATATGACTCCTTAGTAAGAGTATATCATGATTCGAGATCCCTTGAGGCATATTATGGATTCCTCATAATCCTTCCAATATCTGTACTTATAGTAATATTGGCTAACTTATCTATTCATAATATTAGTAGCACCTACCACATCTCGATGATGTTGATAACCACAAACACATGAATAAATCCGTTTATAGGCTTGATTATGTCTTTTACATTTTGGACACAACCTTGACGTGAATCTTGGGTCAACCTTCTTAACTTCAATACCTGTAGATTCGCATTTATAGATAATGAATCTTTGAAGTCTCTCATAACTCCAAGAGGACTGTAACTGCGCGGTTTTATTGAGTTGGATATACTTCAAGTCTTCAATATTTAATTGCTTAACATTTAACTTAATCAAATCCTTTACAATCATTGAACTTATCTTGTGATCTAAGTTTTTTAGTTTTCTACTTACTTTAAGTTTTTGTGTTAGCTGAATTTTGCTATCTTTCAATAACGATATTTGCTTGCTTATCAAATATCTACGAATTTTCCCTCCTTTATAGAACCGAATTGAACCATTTTCAGTACTTAATACAGCTGGCACTTTAATTCCAATATCCAGTCCCGCTTTATATTCTCCACTAGATGCACTCGGTTTATGTTTGATCAAAACTGATGCAAGATACTTTTGATTTTTTTTGAAAATCTTTATACTTACAAGATGTCCTGATAAAACTCTTGTTTTGACATATTCTGTCATTCGATATGGAGTTTTGAATAGTTTCCCATTCCTACTTCTAAGTGATATTTCAGAAGATATGGTGAAATTGACAAAGTGGAAGTAAGCGTGCTTCTTTTGCTTAATGAAGAGGTTTTGAAATTGATCGTATCCATATCTTTTATGTTTTACAATCATTGAAGACAAACTGTAAATGTGTCGATTCGATGACATTGGCACATTCTTGGCTTTAACTATTTTATTGCTTTCAAGTTTTAGGTCATTGCTTACTTGCTGAACTATTAATGAATGCAACTCTTCAAATGTATCATCGATAAACTGCTTAGTCTCATTTTGTGGATAAATAGGAAAGGTATAAGTTCTATACATAATCACCTCCTACTTAATATATGCTATTATTTCTTAAAAACCTAAAAAAAAACTGCTACTACGCAGTTTCGAATTTTTGTCAAAATGGAGCGAGTGACGGGAATCGAACCCGCGTAGTCAGCTTGGAAGGCTGAAGTTCTACCATTGAACTACACTCGCAACATGGTGACCCGTGTAGGACTCGAACCTACGACCCACTGATTAAAAGTCAGTTGCTCTACCACCTGAGCTAACGGGTCAAAAATTGGCTGGGGTACCTGGGATCGAACCAGGGAATGTCAGAGTCAAAGTCTGATGCCTTACCGCTTGGCTATACCCCAAAAACGCTGGTGGAGGGGGAGGGATTTGAACCCCCGAACCCGTAGGGAGCTGAGTTACAGTCAGCCGCGTTTAACCACTTCGCTACCCCTCCAAAAAAAAATAATGGTGCCGATTATAGGACTTGAACCCACAACCTACTGATTACAAATCAGTTGCTCTACCAATTGAGCTAAATCGGCGAATGGTGGAGGTTAACGGGCTCGAACCGCTGACCCTCTGCTTGTAAGGCAGATGCTCTCCCAACTGAGCTAAACCTCCGCAACTATAGTGCCTAAATAATATAACACACTACACCACATCGGTCAACAAATTATAAATATTATTTTTCATTTATCATCAATTTTATAAACTCTTTTCATGTGCTATACTTTAGTGCAGAGGTATTAAAATGAAATTATATAACTTCAACAGATACTCAGGTGGAAAACGATTAGTTAGAGGTACACTCTACACATTACCAATCGCATTGCTTTTAAGTATCGTCATTGGGATTATTCAAAATTCGATTCGATTACAACTTTCTTTGAGTTACTTATTAATTGCATACGTCATTTCTAGTGTATTCAGGAAATATGGCCGTTCTGTTTCCATTCAAGCAAGTTATATTGCAATCGCAATTTTCGTGGTGTCAATTCTTACAATTGATTTATTCACCATCATTGGATTAAACATACCTAGCATACAACTCTTGTCAATATTCACACCTGTCATCATCATCAGTGCCCTAAACATCACTGATTTATCTTCAATCATTAATCTATTAATTATCATATATTCCATAAACATTGTTTACAAGAACTCAAGGATTATTTAATATGTATAATCGCCCCACCTACTTAGAAATCAATCTCAATGCACTCAAACATAATTTTGATTATCTTAAAAATGTATCCCAAAAAGAAATATTTGCCGTTGTTAAAGCCAATGCTTATGGCCATGGGATGATTGGGATATCAAAATATCTTGACCAACTTCAATGTGCCTATATTTGCGTTTCTTCTCTTGATGAAGCTATGAGACTAAGGAACAAGGGAATCGTTTCACCAATTCTTATCCTTGGATATACCAAACTGACTCAGCATGTATTAAACATTGTCTCAAAGAATAAAATCACCTTGACTGTCATTTCACTAGAATGGTTTCAGGAACTCACAAGATTCAACTTAAACACTTCTCCAATTACATTACATATTGAAGTAGATACTGGAATGAACCGCTTAGGATTCAAAAATATAAGCGAGATTAAGCAGATTATTATTGACTCAGCCAACCAAAATATTACTTTAGAAGGTATTTACACCCATTTCCATAGTTCAGACAAACAAGATGGTTCAATGACCTTGCAATTCAACACATTTAAAGATATCGTAAACGAACTTGATTTTTCATTTAAATGGATTCATACAGCAAACTCTGACGCTATCTTCAATCTAAAAGATGATATTTCAAATGCAATCAGACCAGGTCTAGCACTCTATGGCTACTCTAGTGTTAAATCCGAACTCATCCCCATTATGCATTTCTTCTCACAGATTACCCAAAAGAAATTACTTAAGAAAAATGAAACGGTAAGTTATGGAGCGACATATACTGCAAGTGAAGATATGATGATTGGTATCGTACCAGTTGGATATGCTGATGGACTTCCTATAGGTTTAAGCAATAACTTTGAAGTCACAATTGAGAATGTCTCATGTCCTATTATTGGAAAAATTTGCATGGATCAATTGATGATAAAGATACCTCAAGATTGCACATCTGATTTAGTCACTATTAGTGGAATGATTAGTAATTTTGAAACCATGGCCAAACTTACAAACACAATTACGTACGAGGTTCTAACCTGCCTAAATATTCGAATCCATAGAATATTTAGACTCGACAATGAAGTAATAATTGAAGAATAAGAAAAAAGCGAGATCATCGCTTTTTTCTTAAGGGGAAAGAATTTCCTGTATGGTTGATTTTATCATGTATTTTGTAGGAGAAGAGGTCCATACAGCGCAACTTAATTGCAAGTAAATAATAACCTAGTGCGTACTCTCAATTATATTTTAGCTTTGTGAAATTGTGTGAGCCTAAAAGTTAACGCTAAGCCACTTAATAATGAAATTGAAAATATAAATAAAGATATGTTATACCCTGTCAAACTCACCAGAAACCCAGACATAAGTGGTGTAAAAAAAGCGGGAAATGCTCCATAAAAAGCTAACCCTATCATCTGAGCACTACTTCTGAGTCTAACAGGTGTAATTTGTTCAATCATAAACTTCTGAGCTAAAAATGATAACGGAAACGTTACTCCCTGCAGTAATGAAATCATTAAGATTTGATCAGGTGAACTTGCCAAACCATTTAATGCAATTCTTAAAATAAAAAACACAATGGATATTCTCAATGCTTTTAGGATATCTAATTTCATGAGTATCCAACCACTTAAAAATAACGCAGGCATCTCAATAATTGCTTGTATCGACCACTTAAGTGCAATCTGTGTGTTAGTAGCATTTAAAAAAATCATCTTATCAATCACGGTGAAATTGTCTGTGTTGAAACCAATATTAATAATTGTAAAAATTAAAATTAACTTCACATAATCAGGGGTCTTAATCAAATCTTTGATATCAACAAATCGTAAACTTGACGTTTCAATACTTGTGACATCTTTTTGCATAAATGTCAAAGTTAAGGTAAAAATAATCATTATTAGTAACACATTCGCCAAAACTGAATATCCATATTGATTAACAATAATTGAAGTTAGTGGTGCAATAAGGGCCCATCCAATTGAGCCAAATGCACGAATTGATCCAAAACGCATTTTAACTGACTCATCAGATAACAATGTCCACGTCTCTAAATATCCCGCTAATGTTCTAAATAATGCTCCAACAAGTGAAACTAGCAACATGATAATAAAGAAGTTTGAGCTTGTTGATTTGTATAAAATAAACGATAATACTCCAAGAACTAAATATGAGATATTAAAAAAAGGCTTAATTGTATTATATTTATCACTAAAGTATCCATAGATGATTTGAATAAACAATGTTAGTAAAGAAATGGATGATAAAATCAATCCTCTTTCAAACGTTGAAAAACCAAGAAAAGTTAAATATGGAATTAACTGAGTGTAGATGAACGCAAAACTACCAAACACAAAAAAGTAAATAGAATAAGGTAATATGAAGTTAGTAAGTTTTCTCATTGATTTATCATAGTGCATTTAATCCTTTAATGCAATAAATTAAAACCCTTCCTTTGACTAAATTCAAAGAAAGGGCTTGTTGTATATACTATCCTATTGATCCAATCATATCAAGCTTCATTAGTTGATTTAATTCAACCGCATATTCCATTGGAAGTTCTCTAGTAAACGGTTCTAGGAATCCAAGAATAATGGTTTCTGCAGCTTGTTCTTCAGTTAGTCCACGAGACATCAGATAGAATAATTGCTCCTCAGAAATCTTAGAGACTGATGCTTCATGTTCTACTGTAGACTGATGTGTCGTCACAACATTAGTTGGTAAAGTATCGCTTGTTGAGCGATCATCAAGAAGTAAGGTATCACATTCAATTTTTGATTTCGCACCTACTGCACGACCGGTGTGCTTAATTAAACCGCGATAGTTCACTGCGCCACCATTACGAGCAATGGATTTTGAAATAATTGTGCTTGAGGTATTCGGTGCTAAATGAATCATTTTTGCGCCAGCATCCAATACTTGTCCAGCACCTGCAACCGCAATGGAAATCGTCATTCCGCGAGCATATTCTCCAGCCAATACACATGCTGGATATTTCATAGTAATAGAGGAACCAATGTTTCCATCAATCCACTCCATAACTCCATGACTTTCTACATAAGCACGTTTAGTTACTAAGTTAAGAACATTAGTACTCCAGTTTTGAACAGTGGTATAGCGACATTTAGCATTCTTTGCAACATAAATCTCAACCACTGCCGCATGTAGTGAATCTTTAGAATATGAAGGAGCTGTACAACCTTCAACATAGTGAACATCCGCACCTTCATCCACAATAATCAATGTACGCTCAAACTGACCCATACTTTCAGAATTAATTCTAAAGTAAGATTGAAGAGGCTTATCAAGTTTAACACCTTTAGGCACATAAATGAATGACCCACCAGACCACACAGCACTATTTAGTGCTGCAAATTTATTGTCGCTTGGTGGAATAATTGTTCCAAAGTACTTCTTAAATAGTTCTGGGTGTTCACGTAATCCACTGTCTGTATCTAAGAAGATTACACCTTTATCAGTAACTTCTTGAAGCATATTGTGATATACAACTTCTGATTCATATTGAGTAGAAATCCCCGCCAGATATTTCTGTTCAGCTTCAGGCAAACCTAAGCGATCAAAAGTGTTTTTGATTGTTTCTGGAACATCATCCCAGCTTGTTTCTTGACGCTCACTAGGCTTAACATAATATGTGAAGTCCTGAAACTCAATTTGATTTAAGTTCGCTCCCCATTGTGGCATTGGTTTAGCTTCAAATGCATGATAAGAATTCAATCTAAACTCTTTCATCCATTCTGGTTCTTTCTTAATCGTTGAAATTTCAGCAACAATATCATCATTGATTCCTTTTGCGGTACGATAAACACTTACATCCTTATCCGCAAAACCGTATTTATACTCATCCTTAGGAATATTTTTTATATTCTCTTCAAATGTAATTTCTGCCATATTACTCCTCACTTTCTGCAATGATTTGCGAGAGTGCATCCCATCCAATGAGAGCACATTTGATACGATTGGCTTGTTTGCCAATATTTGAAAACGCCACAGCCTCTTCTAAAGTTTCAGCGTCATAAGATTCTAAATTCACCATCTTGCGATATTCACTAATAATCTCTTTAGCCTCACCAAGCGTCTTTCCCTTTACCAATTCACTTAAAATTGAAGTGGATGCGGTTGAAATTGTGCAAGCTTGACCAGTAAAACTAAAGTCTTTTATTACATTATGGTCTAGTTTGACATACACCATAATATCATCAATACAAGACTCAGAATTCATATGCACAGATTTACAATCATGATCATGACACTCTCGACGATTACGAGGGTATTGATAATGATCCATGATAATACTTCTCATTAATTGAGGATCGTTTAAGTTCATGATTGCATCTCCTAAATATATAAATCAACGCATTTTTCAAGCGTGATATCTCTAAGAACTTCCACTAGATGATCAACTTCTTCAATGCTGTTATAAAGATAGAAACTCGCACGTAGCGTTTCTGTCACACCAATAACATGATGAATAAGTTTTGCACAGTGATTACCTGCCCTAACAGCAATACCTTTTGAACTCAAATATGCTGCAGCATCTTGGGCAAAAATTCCATCAACATTGAATACAACAATACCAGTGTCTGTATTTGGATTATACACCTTGACGTGAGTAAAGTCTTGTATCTTACTTAAGAAGTAGTTCTTTAGAAGCAGTTCATGTTGATGAATATTATCCATTCCCAATGAAGAAAGAAATGAAATGGCTGATTTTAAAGCTATGGTTGACTCAATGGCTGGAGTCCCTGCTTCAAAGCGAGTTGGTGCTGATTTAAGGATGACTTCACCGAGCTCATTAAACTGAGCATTCGCTCCACCACCCATTTTGACACTCTTTAAACGCTCTAACCATGTCTTCTTACCATATAAGACACCTACTCCAGTTGGAGAACACATCTTATGACCTGACCAAGCTAAGAAATCAACGTCTAAATCTTTCACATCAATACTAAGATGTGCCACAGATTGAGCACCATCAAGAATGACACAAATATTTCTTTCATGAGCAAGTTTAATAATCTCTTTCACAGGATTGATATATCCCAACACATTAGAAACATGCACTAGAGTAATGAATTTAACTTTGTCATGAAGCAACCCTTCGACTGCTTCAAGATCAATACGACCTTCTTCAGTTAATTTAAAATATTCAATTTTTGCATTCTTTCGTTTAGTGACCTCAAACCAAGGCAATAAGTTTGAAGCGTGATCAGTATGGGAAGTTAATACGACATCTCCCTCTTTAAGCAAATATTCTAGACCATAAGCAATATCATTAAGAGATTGAGTCGCTCCTGATGTAAAAACGATTTCACTCTCAGTTGCATTAATGAACTTTGCAACACTTTGTCTTACATCCTCATATTGATTTGAAATATCGTATGACAATTGATAATCACCACGATGAATATTAACTGATTGAGTTGAGAGTATACGAGTAACATCATTAATTACAGCTTCTGGCTTTAATGTTGTTGCGGCATTATCAAAATAGACTAGTGGTTCTCCACTCATCTTAGTTTTTAGTATTGGAAATTGTTCGCGAATAACCTTTATATCAAGCATGACTCGGCAACCTTATTGATAACCGCTTCTCTTAAAGCTTCTTTAACAACTTCATTCTCAATGACATCCACAATAGGCATTAAATATCCTAATGAAATGAGTTTTAAGGATTCACTACGTGACATTCCTCGTGACTGTAAGTAATACACTTGCAACACATCCGGTTGACCTACAGAAGCTGCATGAGATGCTTCCACATCATTCTCATCAATGACAAGTTGAGGATTTACAGATGTATTAGGTTTAGTATCAAAATTCATGACTCGGCTAGTTTGATGAGTTTTGGAATTTTTTGCTTTTGCTTTGATTACACCTACAACATCAAGTTTTAAAGTACATTCTTTTAAAACAATACCATAGGTATTAATCTCAGCATAAGTATTTCCTTTAATATGATTAGCCGTCAGTACAGCTTCCAGTTTAGATTGAACTAAAGTTGCTCCACGAACATTAATGGTTGCTCCTTCTTCAGCCAAATCATAGTTTACATTTTTAACATGACTTCCTGCAGTAAGTTCTCCCACAGCGAGAAGCAAATTTGAGTTCTTTTTCAAAGTCCAACGCTCCTCAAATACAATCGCATTATCACTTTGGTTCATTTCTAAAATAGCCCAGTTAGCCGATTCTTCTATAACAACATTCAATTTAAGTTGTCCTTCACCAAGCACATTAATGAGGGCATTACCCTTCGTTCTCTTAGGTGCAACAAGCGTAACCTCAATGTGCTCGCTCACTTGAATGTTGATGGTATGAAGTCCACCTGATTCCAATTCTAAGGTAGAACTCTTTACAATCACACTTTCAAGATTAGACATTTCTTGCCCCCTTGGTTGATTCATTGACAGCGCAAGATCCTACACTTACAACTTGTTTCTTAGGTGCTTCTTCATTCTCATCAACAATTTCAATACCTAATTCATTAGCAATCCATTCATATCCTTCGGCATCAATTTTTGATACTAATGAAGCATCAGAATCAAGGACTATTTGACCATCAATCATAATATGAGTATGAGTTGGAACAAGAAGTTGGAAGAATCGCTCATAGTGAGAAACCACCATCATTCCCATATCTTTGTTTTTAACCATATCATTAATAACGTTAGCAACTATACGCAAAGCATCAATATCTAAACCCGAATCGATTTCATCTAACATTGCGATTTTTGGTTTTAGTAGGAGCATTTGCATAATTTCATTGCGTTTTTTCTCTCCACCAGAAAAACCTTCGTTCACATAACGATGTGCAAGATCGGGCTTCATTTCCAAAGCTTTAACTGCTTTTTCCATCTCTTTAATAAATGAGAAGAGATTGATTGGGGTTTCACGACGTGCATTCATTGCTGCTTTCATGAAATCTGAATTAGTCACCCCAGGAACTTCTTGAGGATATTGCATTCCTAAAAATAATCCTAAACGGCTTCTCTCATCAACTTCCATTTCTAGTACATTCTCACCATCAAAAAGAATTTCCCCTTCAGTGACTTCATACTTTGGGTGTCCCATAATGGTTGATAATAATGTGGACTTACCATTTCCATTTGGCCCCATAATTGCATGAATTTCACCAGTTGAAATCGTTAAGTTCACACCTTTTAATATTTCTTTATCTTCAATAGATACATGTAGATTTTTAATTTGTAAAACTGACATTAAGTTTACCTACCTTCCTGACAATAACTTTATCAAATTACCCACCTTTTCTCAATTAAAAGCACTTATTTTGGGACAATCTTTGACTAATTGTATTTTACTGTGCTTCAAATCACATTTTTGTTTTGTGAATGTGTGTGAAAAGTGTCGCAATAATCATGTATAATTGCAATTTACTAGTGGTTAAATTATAATTATGTGGCATACAAGGAGGTCTTCATGATCAATTTTATTAAGAAAAATTGGTTCATTGTTCTTATCGGTATTTTGTTCGCTGGTGCGACGGTTTTTTTCGCCCTTGAGCAGACAAAAGACTTATTACCAGGTAAAACTGTTAATGGTAAAGATATCGTCTTCGAAATTAATGGACAAGCGATTACTGTAGATGAATATTATTTAGAATTAGAGCGTACATTTGGTATTCAAGCTGTATATCAATTATTTGAGAGAGCAGTTCTAGCACAAGTCGGTAACCGTACTGATGACATTATTACTGATGCACGTTTACAAGCTGAGTCAACCATCAAGAGTTTTAAAGATTACTATGGTGCTGATTACGAAACCTATTTGTTAGAAGCACTAAAAGCTGTAGGAATCGATCGCATTAGTGATATGCACTTATTCTTTGAAAGTGCATTAATGTTGGAAGATTTGATGACTACTTATTTTACTGAAGAAGCACAGTTCAATCAGTATCTTGAACAAAGAAAACCACGTATTGTGAGTCACATCTTAGTGCGTATGACAAACCCAAATCAACCTACTGAAGCAGAACAAACAAAACTCGATACTGTTAAAGCAAAAATTGAAGCAGGTGAAGACTTCGCTCAATTAGCAAAACAATATTCAGATGACACAGGCTCTGTTGCAACAAATGGTAGTTTAGGACTTGTGGATTCGACGACTCAATTTGTCCCTGAATTCTTAGCAGCATCTCTTGCTTTAACTGAAGAAGGTCAGTTATCTGCATGGGTTAAAACAACTTATGGTTATCATATTATTCGTTTAGATTCATTAGCAAAAGAAGACATTGTGAAGGATCAAAAATTCTTAAGTTCAATGGTTTCGTTATTCCCAAATGCTCAACAAACACTAATCTGGGAAAAGGCACAATCTTTAGGATTAACCTTTGGGAATGCAGAGTTTGAAAAACGTTTCTTAGATTATTTCGCTGAACTTAACAAAGAAGAAGGAGATGAATAATATGAAAAAAATACTTATTCTCCTCACTCTAGTATTAACTCTTGCAGCATGTAGTGATGCAGTCGCAAAATTATCAAATCCAAGTGAAAAAGTCCTTCAAATTGGTGATACTACTATTACTAAAGATCAAGTATTCCAATTTATGATTAGCGGTGATACATCAACGGTGATCATCAACATGGCAAAAAATGTCATTAGAAATGCAAAAGTTGAAGTTACTGACGAAGTTAGAGAGATGGCTCAAAAAGATTTAGTTCTTATGAAAGATATCCTTAAAGATGATTTCTTACTAGGTTTGAAATCATTAGGTTATACTTCTGAAGAAGACTACGTTGAAAGAGCATTAGTGCCTTTAGCACAACAAAACGTCATGATGAAAACCTATATTGAAGCAAATCTGGATTTCGTTGTTGCGACATATTATCCACGTCGTGCACGCATCATCGAATTTGCAGTTGAAGAAGATGCCAAAGAAGTTCTTGCTGCAATTAAAGCTGGTGGAAATACTGAAGAATTAGGAAAAGCCAATACTACTTCTCTTGATTTCTTCGGGCAACTTGCAACATATCATCGCGACAGCAATCTTCCTGCTACTGTCAAGACATTCTTAAAAGATGCTAATGGACCAATGCTTACTCAAGAACTCATCAGCGCTAATAGCAAGTTCTACATTGTTGAAGTGATTGAAGCAGTTCCATCACGATTCCAAGAAGAAATGATCACTTCATTATCCGCAGTTTCTACGCTTATTGATACTATGTGGTTAAAAGAGTTTACAGATGCTGGTTTCACAATTTATGACATCAACGTCTACAATGCTATTAAAAACGGAAGTCAATCTAAATTTTTACCAAGCCGCTAATTGCGGCTTTTTAATAAGGAGAATGCCATGTGCCTTTTTTGTAGAATTATCCATCAAGAAATTCCATCATATAAAATATATGAAGATGAACACACCTATGCATTTTTAGACATATTCCCAATGAGTAAAGGACATACCTTAGTCGTTCCAAAGCATCATAGTGAACACGTACTTGAAGCTTCAGATGAAACCATTCATCGTTGCTTCGAGGTCATTAAAATCATTACAAAACATTATGATGAAGTCTTGAAAGCTACAGGATATAATATTGTAAGTAATGTTCATGAATCATCGGGTCAAAGTGTATTTCATACCCATTTTCATATCATTCCTAGATATAAGGTCGATCATCATTTGTTTGAATCTTTTAAACAAGTTAAAGAACAGATTGATTTATTCTCGCTCCATCAAGACATTAAATTATGATATATTTAAAAACACCGTGACCATTGTAATGAAGCACGGTGTTTTAATTAACCTTTTTTCTTATAAAAACTTCTATTCTCTAAACTGAATATTCTTTGAGTAAACATTCCCTCTTCAATATTTTCCATAGCTTTAGAAAACATGTTTAATCTTGCATCTAAGTTATCAATCAAATGTAAAACTTCAGCCTCAGGAACAAGTGGAAGAACAGGCGAACCAAATTCATACTGACCATGATGGGATAAGACGACATGTTGAAGTAACATAGTCTCTTCTTTATTCTCTATGCCCAACAATTTCGCATGATGATAAATCATGGCATTCACAATTGAGATATGCCCAAGTAGACGCCCCACCGTTGTATATTCGGTCAAAATAGGTCCTGAAAGTTCTACAGTCTTACCAATGTCATGGAGTAGTATCCCACTCATCAATAAATCATGATCTAACATTGGATATAAACGAAGTACTTCCTTCGCAAGTTTAATCATACTTACCACATGGCTTGCAAGTCCACCTTTAAATTCATGATGATTTTTACTTGCGGCAGGGTATTCATAGAAATCATATCCTACTTCAGTCACAATAGCACTGACTAAAGATTTATACACTGGATTCTTCAACTGAGAAATAAAGCCTTCAATTGATAATTTTAATTCCTCAGAGGACACATCAGATTCTGGTAGGAAATCATCAATTGAAACGGTTTTTTGATCCAATGGTTTTACATCAAAAATCTTAAGTTGAAGTTGCTCACGATAATTTAATACCTCAAAGGAAACTAAAACTATCATGCCTTGTTTGATGATTTGAAGTTGCTCAGGCTTAACATCCCATAATTTTCCTTCAATCTGACCTGATTTATCTTGCAAAGTTATTGATAAATAGGGTGAACCTTTTGTGGTCACACCTTGAAGAATATTACTTACTAATAAAGGTTGTTCGTGCTTTTCTTTATCTTTAAACTCTTTTATATTAACCAATTTCATCCTCCTTTAATCCATCAATCACTTGTTGGATAGTTTCAAATCTAAATCCTTTGTTGACAAGCTGGCGCAATAAAGTTTGACGCGCTTTATAAGGATCTAAGTCTTTCTTCGCAAGTTTTTCTTTAAGTTTCATTGCTTCATTTTGACAGATAATGAACTCTTCGGTTTCATCCATATCATAATCTAATTGGTTCACAACTTCAGTAGCTAATGAAGATTCAAATCCACGTGAAATAAGTCTATTCCTAATTTTACTTTTCTTCGCCAGTAAAGGCATGTCATGAAGTGAAGATTTTGTCTTTTCCGCAAACATAACAGCACGTTCATATTCACTTTGACTATTCTCTTCGCTAAGAACCTTGAGAATCATTTCATATGGTATTCCCTTATCTTGCAATGATTTAAGTATCTTGTTTTGCCCAACAAGCAAAGATTGAAAGTTCATAATCATCGAAGATGTGTACCTCACATCATCAATATATCCATAAGATTCAAGTTTTGAAATGATTGCATTCATTTGAGTCGCATTGAGATCACCAAGTTGGTGAAGAAAATCAAAAATTTCTTTTCGAGTACGATCTTTAAACGCAATCTTTCTCACACACTTCTCAAATGCATCAACAACTTTCTGCTCCTCTTCAAACCGTTGATATGTCTCTTTATTCACAATAGATCCCTTCTTAAGTTTGAGCTGTCTTACAATATCAGGGAAAATCTTAACCTTGCTTTTCTCAAACTTTGAAATTAGTTCAACTTCTGAAATATCATTTCGTACTATGATATCTTCAATATAATAAGTTGAAAAGTAACGCTTCATCGCAAGTTCATAAGTTGAGATAACTTTTTTCGCAAAACTTAATCGATCAAATTTTTCGACGACTTGATGAGCATTACTTTCAATCTTGATTCGATCTTCTTGACTCATTTTAGTATATGAATCAACCTTCAGTGCAAATTCCTTAGCTGAATCAAAATAATACCCAGTTTCATTATCAAACACTAATTCTTCAAGAACATCATCTTTTCTTGCGAATACAGGTAATCCTGAAGCTAATGCTTCAATAAAAGTAAGTCCCTGGGTCTCAGTTAGTGATGCAGAAACAAACATATCTGATAGACCATATATCTCTGAAACCATTTGATTTGGAACTTTTCCATAAAATATAACACAATCATTAAGTTTAAGTTTTTCACATTGTGATTGAAGTTCTTCTAATTCAGGTCCAGCACCTACGATAAGAAACTTAACTCTTTGGTTAATTTTCTTCAGTTCAGCCATTCCATCTATCACAACATCAATACTTTTCTCTTTTGCGATTCTTCCTACATAAGTGATAATAAAATCATCATCATTAATACCTAACTTCACTCTGAAATCCTTTTTCTCTGAAGTTGAGTATACTTTTTTGAATTTATCTAGATTTAATCCTGTTGGAATAACATGGATTGGTGTTTCTATTTGATATCGCTCCAACATCTCTTTAGTTTTTTCTGATGGTGAAATAATCGCCATACAGTGAGAACCATAAAGTCGTGATAACTTCATCACTGTTTTCTTTGCTAAGCGTTCGATAGTTTTAGAATTGAAAATGTTCACATAATGCGTGTAATCTTCATAGGTTGTATGGTAGGTAGATACAATAGGAAGTTTTAACATACTCCCCATAATGTGACCAAAAATACCAACACCAAATTCAGTATGAACATGAATAACATCCAGGTTCATCGATTTCACATGATTGTACGCAAGAAAATGGGCTGGCGTGGTAAGCACATACCCATATAGTTTCTTGATTTCAATTCCAGGTAATCTTAAAACATTGTTTTCAAATTTTGTTGAAATTAGATTGTTATGTGTCGTAATCACAAACACTTCATGCCCTAGTTCGATTAGTCCTTCTTGAAGTGTCACAATTGAACTGACTACTCCATTAATATCCGGAGCATACGTGTCAGCAAATAATCCGATTCGCATAGTTACCTCATTTTAAGTTTGTATGTCATGTAGAATAAAAAGCCTATTAACATTATCATATAAAACGAGACAAAACGCCACACTATCATGGTAGAAGTTGCTACGATTTGATTCGTAAAGATTGAAAATAAGATAATGAATAGCACTTCTGTTCCACCAGCTCCCCCTGGAAGTGGTGCAAATACCTTCAACATACCCAAAAATGCAGACAAAGCCATAATATCTAAGAAATTAACTCTAATGAGTTGGACTCCAAATGATCGCAACACAAGATAAGGGATAAAATAGAATAATGTTATCTTACATATAGACATGATTGTGACTCGTGCTACTTCATCAAGATTGTTCATTAACATGGTTTGTGCTTGTTCAAATTGATGAACAAATTCTATAACTTTTTGTTGATTTTTCTCAATAGATTTAATTACACGAATGCTTTTAAGTATATGGAGTCCCTTAATAAGAAACCACTTGTTAAATCGTGGTGATTGAACAATTAAGAATAAGAATAATAGCACAATCATATTCATAATGAATCCTAAAAATACGAGGAGTTGAATGGTTGGATTAAGCATTCTTAAAATTCCTACTTTTGTAAAGAGAAAAACAAATCCTACAATCACTAAGGCTGCTTGATGAATGATAAATTCAATCCAAAGTATACTTGCTGCAGCTCCAGAATTTACACCTTGTTTATTAAAAATGATTGCTTGCGCAACTTGACCGCCACTTGATCCAGGTGTTATACCATGAAAAAAAGCTGCTATGAATGCGTTATGAATACCTTTTAAATAAGTATATTTAGGATTTGAGACACGAGCTAGTCTTGTAAGTGATACCCCGACTAAAACATGATAAAAAATAGTAAGTAAAACAATTAAGACGACATAACTTAAGCGTATACTACTCAAAATTTGTGTAATAGAAGAAAAGTCATCGGCCATGATGAAAATCATCAATCCAATGACTGAAATTATAATCATAAAGTTCAAAAGCATCGACTTGTTTGTTTTCATGATTGTATTATATCAAATCATACAAATAAGTCAATTAAGATGTTCATAAAGATTCGTAAATCGCTTTTAGTTGTTGCCCCACTTTATCAAGGCTACGATCACTAGCTGTCTGATAAGCTTGTTCGATAAGTTCATTAGGATATTTCCCATCGAGTGTCGCTTTGAGATGATTCACAAACTCGTGATTGGTTGATCCCATAAGGCAGTTCTGACCATGATTTAACCAACCTTGGTAAACTCCAATATCTCTAACGACAATCTTTTGTTTCGATGCTAACGCTTCAAGCACTACAATCCCTTCGGTTTCTTCAAGTGAAGGGAAGAAAAACGCATCAGCTCCTGAAAATGCTCCTTCAAATCCTGGACCTTTGAGATATCCCGGTAATCTCACGTTGACAGGATGATGATCAATGGCACGTTTTACTTCTTGACTTAATGCAATTCGTGGAGTCGAACCGAACCATATAAAAGTTACTTCTGGCATCATTCGTGCAACTTCCATAAAATCAATAATGCCTTTACGTTTTAGATAAAGTCCTGCACTGACCACCACTTTATCCTCAGGTGCAAGATGGAAATAACTTCTAAAAGTTTTCTCTTTTTCAGCATCTTTTGAATATCGTGATAAATCAATCCCATTGGAGACAGCATAAATAGGTTTGATGATGCCATAGTTCTCTAGTAAGGATTTTGAGTAAGGAGTTGGTGTGATAATCACATCCGCCATTTGATACATGTTTATAAGATGTTGCTTAACTAATGGTGCTATTTGATTCGATAAAATAAACGAATTTCTAAAATCCTCTTCAGTGCTATGGGCATGATAAACCACCTTTTTCCCTAAAGCGTGAGCTTGTGCTACTACAAGAGGACTTGTAATTCCAACGGTATTGATATGAAGGATATCATAATCATCCATGACATCTGTCGTATAATCAACACCTACAAGCTCTAGAGCACGTTTTTGATGTTTTAAAGCACGTCCAATCCCAGATTTTGAGATTAAATTCTCTCCTTCAAAGTATAATAATACTTTCATGATTGACCTTCCTTTTAAAAAATCAGGGTGTTCAATCACCCTGATTTAATCTTCTTTTTAGTCTCTTGCTAATTTCATGAGACGTCCGAAACGTTTCTCAGCATCTGAAGCTGCTTTTTCAAGTAAAGCTTCTGCCTCAAATGGATTCGCATTAGGGAGTTGATTGAAACGAGTCTCAGTCATAACAAAGTCACGGAATTTACTGAAATCAGGTTTTGTGTAATCCACTGTGAGAGGTTTCTCTGCATCTGGATTGAAACGATATAAAGTCCAATATCCACATTCTACCGCAAGTTTTTGGGTAATTTGATGATTGGATAATCCACCTTTAATACCATGTTCAATACATGGAGAGTAAGCAATAACCACAGATGGTCCTTGATATGCTTCAGCTTCTTTTAATGCCTTAATGGTTTGTACACGGTTAGCTCCCATTGCAATGGATGCTACGTACACGTGGCCATACATCATCGCCATAAGACCTAAGTCCTTCTTACCTGTAGGTTTACCACCTGCTGCAAACTTCGCAATGGATGCCGCTTGAGAAGCTTTAGAGGATTGTCCACCAGTGTTTGAATATACTTCAGTATCAAGGATAAGGATGTTAACATTCAAGTTATTGGCAATAACATGGTCTAAACCACCAAATCCGATATCATAAGCCCATCCATCACCACCAATAATCCATACAGATTTGGAGATAAAGTCTCTTTCCATCTCAAGAAGAGAAGTTGCTAATTCAGATTTAGATGCTTTTAATAATTCAACTAAGCGAGGTGCAATTTCTTTTTCAACATTTCTGTTGCCTTTTGCTGCTAAGTATTCAGCAACAACACCTTGTAATTCAGGTTCAAATGAAGATTGTGCCTCAGTTAAACGTTCAACAAGTTGACGAGCTTTAAACTCTTGAGCAACTTTCATACCAAATCCAAACTCAGCGTTGTCTTCAAATAAGGAGTTAGCCCATGCTGGTCCTTTTCCAGAAGCGTCAGTCACAAATGGAGTTGATGGAGTAGATCCACAATAAATGGATGTACAACCTGTAGCATTAGAAATCATCATGTCACTACCGAAAAGTTGAGTTACAAGTTTGTAGTATGGAGTTTCTCCACAACCAGCACATGCTCCTGAAACTTCAAAGTAAGGCATTAAGAATTGAGTTCCCTTAATCGAATCAGTTGGGAAGTATTCAGATTTATAAGTAGTATGTTTGTAGATGTAATCAGCTAATGGCGCTTCATGAAGTTGTTCATTCACATCAGTCATCACTAATGCTTTCTGGCCACCTTTACCTGGACACTCTACCACACAAAGTGAACAACCGACGCAGTTATCAGGAGAAACCATAACGCGATAACGTAAATGATCAACCCCTTTACCATTAGGTTGTAATGTTGCAAATTCCATTGGAGCATTCTTCACTTCATTCTCATCAAGTAAGAATGTACGAATTGTACCGTGAGGACATACAAATGAACAGAACCCACATTGAATACAGTTTTCAGGAATCCATTTAGGAACTTGAGTTGCTATGGTACGTTTTTCTTTAAATGTAATATTGTTGCGCATTGAACCATCAATGAGACGATCAGTTGTGAATGCTGAAACAGGAAGATCATAGCCTTCAAGTCCATTAATCATTGCAACGTGTTCATCAAAGTATTCATCACCTGTAGTTTTACGAGTATTACCTAATACGATATTTGCCCATTCAGGATCAATACTTACTTCGATTAATCCTTCTTTACCCATATCGATTGCTTTGAAGTTTAATTCAACAACTTCATCACCTTTTTTGCCATATGATTTTTCAGCTGCATCCTTCATATAAGTTAATGCATCTTCATAAGGAATAATAGATTCATTGAGAGCAAAGAATGAAGATTGAAGAATTGTATTAGTGCGTCGTCCCATGCCAATAGATTCCGCAATTGCATTCGCATCAATGACATACATTTTTGCTTTTTTCTGTGCTAATTGTTTCTTAACACGATTTGGTAATAAGCGATCAATATCAGCTGCAGGTGTTGAAGTTGACAACAAGAATGTTCCACCTTCTTTTAAATTACGAAGCATATCATAACGGAAAAGATATGAATCAAGTGAACATGAAATAAAATCAGCATCTTTCACATAGTATGTACTACGAATTGGAGATTTACCAAAACGTAAGAATGAGCGAGTTGCTCCACCAGCTTTTTTACTATCGTACGCAAAGTAAGCTTGTGAATATAAATCAGTATGATCACCGATAATTTTAATGGAGTTTTTGTTAGCAGAAACCGTTCCATCAGAACCTAATCCATAGAATAAACATGATGTGTAATCATTTTTAACTTTGAATGAATCATCACTAGGGATGGATAAGAAAGTAACATCATCCACAATGGAGATAGTAAAGCCATTAATTGGTTTCTCAACAAGTAAATGATCATAAACACCTTTGATATCGCCAGGTTGAGTATCTTTTGAAGATAATCCATAACGTCCACCAATGATTGTTTTGATGTTTCCAAATCCATGAAGTGCTTCATGGACATCAAGATATAAAGGCCCATGTGAACCTACTTCTTTTGTACGATCTAAGACTGCAATTTTTTCAACTGAAGCAGGTAAAACTGATTTAAGTAAATCAGCACGGAAAGGACGGAATAAGTGAACTTTCACTAAACCAACTTTTTCACCACGAGCATTAAGTTCATCAATAACTTCCGCAGTAGCTTCAGTGACTGAACCCATAGCGATAATTACACGTGTTGCATTTTTTGCACCATAATAAGTAAATGGAGCATAATTGCGACCTGTAAGTTTACTAATTTCGTTCATGTAATGAATGACTACATCACTAATCTTTTCGTAATGAGTGTTTTGAGCTTCACGACCTTGGAAGTAGATATCATCATTCTCAGCTCCCCCACGAGTTACTGGGTTTGTATGTGGGTTTAAAGCACGTGCTCTAAAACGAGCTAAAGCATCTTGATCAACAAGTTTTGCTAAATCTTCATAATCTAAGACTTCAATTTTTTGAATTTCGTGTGAGGTTCTAAAACCATCAAAGAAATGTAATACTGGTGCTGATGCTTGAATCGCAGTTAAGTGAGCAACCCCTGCAAGGTCCATCGCTTCTTGTACTGAATGTGAAGCAATCATTGTAAAGCCAGTTTGACGAACAGCATACACGTCTTGATGATCACCAAAGATTGACAAAGCACGTGTAGCAAGTGAACGAGCTGATACGTGAATAACCCCTGGTAATAATTCTCCTACCCATTTGTACATGTTAGGAATCATGAGTAATAATCCTTGAGATGCTGTAAATGTTGCAGCTAATGCTCCACCTTGTAGAGCACCATGCACAACCCCTGCAGCTCCTGCTTCTGATTGCATTTCAACTACTTTCACCACTGAGTTGAAAATATTTCTACGTCCTTGTGATGCCCACGCATCAACAAGTTCAGCCATCGTGGATGATGGAGTAATTGGATATATACCTGCGACTTCTGTGAACGCATACGCCACATGAGAGGTAGCGGTATTCCCATCCATAGTCATAAATTGTTTCGGCATTTGTTCCTCCTCGATACCTTCTTAACATGTCAATTATACACCTTTAAGGCTCAAAAGACCATGTGAAATTGCTTGTTTGTGAAATGATTAGTGAAATAAATATGATATCTAGACTTTGATTTTAGTCCATGTTGCTCCATTGAATCGATGTTGTGATATCGCGAACCTCATCATCTGATCAACTAAGACGGACATCCAAGCTCCAGTTAGCCCAAAGCCTAATCCATAAGCAAAAAGATACGTTAATCCTGGTCGCACAATCGAGACACTAATCAGTGATAATGTCGCTACAAACTTCACATCTCCCGCACCTCTTAATGCTCCAACAACAATAACCTGTACAATCTGAAATAGAATGATGACGGCTAGGATAATGATGAGAGGTCCACCAAGTTCTATGATGTTTTGATCACTGGTAAAAAGAGATAAAACACTTCTTCGATTCAATGCGAGTAATGAACTAAAAATAATAGCTAAAGTAAGTCCTATTCTTTGTGTGATCTTCCCATATCCCATCGCGACATCTGGACGTTTTGATCCTAAGGATTGTCCAATTAAAGCTGAGTTTGCAGTTGATAAACCATCCCCAATCGCAAATGAGATAACCATGACATTCATAACTAACTGATGGGTTGCGAAGGCTGTTGTTCCTAAATCCGCAACAGCTCTTGCGTATAAAAGAAATCCTATACGAATAAAAATTTGCTCAGTTAAAGCTGGTTTACCTAGCTTTACAAATGAACTCACAATGTCCTTTGAGTATTCAAATGAATCTTTAAATGATTGGTATAATAATGATTCCTTATCTAAAATCGAGCGAAATGCAATCACAAACATCACAAAGTTACCAATGGTTGTCGCAATCCCAGCACCTAATACTTCAAGACGCGGAAATATCCAGATACCATTAATGAGTAGAAAGTTTAAAATGACGTTCACGATATTCGCTGTAAGATTGGTTTTCATAGCAATGAACGTATTTCCAACACCACGTTGTGCTGCATTAATATTCATTGACATTCCTAAGAAGAAATTACCAATCATAATCACACGTAAGTAGTTGATCGATGTTGCAAGATAATCACTACTTGCACCCGCAATGAGTAATAACTCTTTTGCAAAAATGATTCCAATTAAAGAAAAAGCTAAACTAATCACAAAAGACATGATTAAAGAATGTCGCATGACATCCTTGAGTGCTTGATAGTTTTTCTCTCCTCTACGTCGAGAGATAACAACGGTCGTCCCAACATTAAGCGCAAATAGCATCGACAACAAGATAAATTTTGGTTGATTAGTGATTCCAACAGCCGCAATGGCAGATTCACCTAAGCGGCCCACCATCATCATATCAACTGCACCAATGATACTGATCAAAAAGGCTTCAGTAGCACTTGGCCAAGCAATCTTTATTGTTTTCTTTATCATACTTGCAGGAGTTGGATCTTTGATATCAATCTTATATCCTATTAAATTCAGCAACCAGCCCATCATAAAGCCTCTTTTTCTAGTATCGCAATATTGTTTGAACGACATTGACTTAACATTTTCTTACTCCGAATAGCCCATACCCCAACACACACTCCAAACCAAGTCATCCATTGATAAAATGGAAACAAATCAACATTCACAGAAACAAAATCAGCCTTTGAATATCGTTGATAAATATTGAATGTTAAAGCAAAGCGTTGCCAAATTGAAAGTGTTTGATTTTTAAAATGTACTTCAATAATCTGTCCTACAGGTCGATCGTTTTCTTTCTTACGTTTGCACATCGCTACAATACGTGGGTCAAAAGAAATGACACTTACATTTCCAACATATGATTCCAACTGGTGATAAACCATATCAACAATCTTTTGTGCCTGTGAAGTAGGTTTAATTTCTATCATGATAGGAACTTGTCCATCCACACATTGCAGGAATGTTTCTAAGTCTATAAATGAATACTCTGTGTTTGCTATTTTTAAGGATTGTAGTTCTTCATATGTAAACTCATCAAGACGTTTATCAATGTTACACAATCTTTTTAAAGTTGGATCGTGCATCATGATCACTTTATCATCTTTTGATAATCTCACATCACATTCGATACCTAAACCTTCTGAAATGGCATTCTCAAAAGCACCTAGAGTGTTCTCTGGGTGAAGTTCATCATAAAGACCTCGATGAGCATGATGTTGTCGTAACCATCTAAAACGATTAGGTTTAGGAAATGGCATCACCAAGCCTATAAAGGCGATCAGTATTAGAAAAAATATCATAGGAGTATCATACCAAATTCTTGACATGGGTTGTCCATGAAGTGTTGGAAAATAATGTGAAAGGTTGATAAATTAGTTTATCAACCTAGGTTTAAATAAGATTTTAATAATTCAAAAGTTGCTTCCACCGCATCGCCGTGAGTACGCTCCATGCCATGTGACGCCATAACACCTGGACCAATTAGTGCACCCTTGATATTAGCTCCACCTCTTAGTGCAGCTGATACATCCGAACCATACATTGGATAAATATCAAGGACATGATTAAGTGATTTTTTAACCGCCATTGATTTTAGTGATGTTATCATGTCACGATCATAGGGACCTGAAGAGTCCTTAGCACAAATGGAGACATCATATTCAGTGCAAGCTAGATCTTCTCCAATACAGCCCATATCAACCGCAATCATTTCTGTAATTGATGAAGGTATCCATGCGGTACCATGTCCCACTTCTTCATATGTCGAGATAATGAATGTAGTATTAAATACTGGTTTTTGATTTGTTTTATGAGCATATTCTAACAAAGCAAGTAAAATAGCTACAGAGATCTTATCATCCAAGAAGCGAGACTTAATAAATCCACTTGGAGTAATCTGAGTTTTAGGATCAATCGCAATGATGTCACCATTTTGGATTCCCAGAGCTTCCACATCCTGTTTTGATTTCACTACTTCATCAAGACGAATAATCATGTTGTCGACTTCACGTACTCCACTATTCGCATCCTTATACACATGAGATGATGGAGATTTATAAAGAATAGTACCTGATATTAGTTTATTATCACGTGTAATCACATGACAATATTCTCCATCTAAGGTCGGAACAATAATACCTCCTAATGTGGTGACTTTAAGTGTACCATTGGATTGAATGGATCGTACCATTAATCCTAAAGTATCAGTATGTGCTGACAATGCCACATGTTTTGAGGTGTCATTTCCTTCAAGATGAATGAGTAAGTTTCCTTTTGGGGTCACTTCATATTCATATGGTAGGTTATTTAATTTAGAAATCAGGTAAGGGATTATTTTCTCTGAGTATCCTGTAGGACTTGGGATTTCTAATATTTCTTTCCCAAGTTTTAAAATATCATGAATGTGTGGTTTCATTGAATAAAGACTCCTTCTTGAAGATCAACTTCTTTGAGTTGTACAATCACTTCTTCATCTTTTGATGTAGGGATATTTTTACCTACATAGTCACCTTTGATAGGGAATTCTTTGTGACCGCGATCAACTAGAACAGCTAGTTGGATTTGGCTTGGTCGGCCAAAATACACAAGACCATCCATCGCTGCTCGAATTGTTCTTCCTGTGTATAAAACATCATCGACAAGAATAACTCTTTTATTCCTCACATCAACATCTAGGGGTTCAATTGCAACCTCTTCAACAAGATCATCTCGCCAAGGCCGTATGTTTAATACTCCCATGGGTAATTCAATTCCTGATAATTGTTGAATCATGGCTTGAAGTCTTTTGGCAAGGTTAACACCACGTGTCTTAATCCCCACAAGCACAACATCATCCAAATTTTTATTTCTTTCAATAATTTCATGCGATAGTCGTGTGATTGAGCGTGTGATTGCCGCATGATCCATAATTTCTTTCATCATATAAAACCTCTTTGTATCATTATAACAAATCTTGCTTTTTAAACATCACAAAATCATGAATGTGTTTGATAATTCATTGAAATGAAATTCATCTTATGGTATTATTTCTTAGCACACAATTAGGGGTATAGTTCAATGGTAGAATATCGGTCTCCAAAACCGCTGATGCGGGTTCAACTCCTGCTACCCCTGCCAACATGTAAATAACCCGCTTAAATAGCGGGTTTTAGTTTGCCGTGACCACATTGTGACCACATTATCTAAATTCTTATTATCTAAACTCAAATATCATTTTTTATACATCAAGTCTATGACGTATCTCGTTCAACCATTCCCCTTTATATTTGAAAAATTTCGGTCCGGAAATTGAGTACTGTTTACCAGACAAGAGTTTTGCTAAGGCAGTCAGAGACATTACCCTACCCTCATATTTAACACTTCTATCATCAACAACAGTTGCTTTAAAGTCTTCATTATAAGCATATTCAATTGTTGCTCCAATAGGAATTTGACACATTGAAAAAGAAAAATTAGATGCTCTTTCAGCACTTTCTGTATCAATCTGCTTCGCTAATTCTTCAGCTTCAACTTCTTCATCATTTGGTTTAACAATTCTTAATCTCTCAGAGAAACCATGTATCTCAGCTATTGCTTCTAATATGGAGTATGCATCTTCAGGTGACATTGCATAAAACTCACGAACACGTTGCTTTCCACTAAATGTTTCAATTGAACGTAAGTTAGGGTTTAACTTATCAATTATTGAGTGAATCTTCAAATCAGATAATCGAGAGTTCACTTCATATGTAGCATAAACTCGAAAGGCAAAAGGAATGCATTCACTTCTATTTAGTTGATTCAATCGACTTCTGATATCGTCTGCATAACCTATTTTTACATATTCTGGAAAAGAAGGATTTGTTAGTATATAGATGACTCCATTTTTGCTTTCCATGTTGCTACCTTTCTCTATAGAATTTTTTATTAACTTCGAATTTTTTAATTAAGAAAATTATCATAGATATAAAACATAAGTAAAACGTCTTTGCCTTTTGATTGTATATTTTCAATTTTCAAGACTGTTATTAAAACTCACCTGCAATGCTAGAAGCCATTAGCTTAGATTGCTCTAATACTGTTTTAACAGCTTTTTCTGATTGATCAGGTGGATAACCGTATTTTTTCAGTAATTTTTTTATAGAGGTTCTTATCTTTGCTTGAACACTCTCCCGAATAGTCCAATCCACACTCATATCATTTTTAATTGATACTGTAAGTTCTCTAGCGATTTTCTTAAGTGTTTCATCACCAAGCACTTCTTTGGCTGTTTCATTATCAGCAAGTGCATCGTAAAATGCTAGCTCATCTTGAGATAAACCTGATTTCACCCCACGATCTTCTGCTTCACTGATTTGCTTTGCAAGCTCAATAAGCTCTTGAATAATTATTGTTGTCTCAATAGCTCTATTTTGATATTTGCTTAAGGTATTACTTAACATCTCAGAAAACTTTCGCGACTGAATCAAATTCCGTTTTGAAAATGATTTTAGTTGACCTTTTAGTAATCGATTTAGCAATTCTACTGCAAGATTTTTTTGCTTCATGGACTTAACTTCTTCTAAAAACTCCTCAGAAAGAATACCAATATTTGGTTTATTTAATCCAACCGAACCGAGAATATCTACCACTTCATTAGATGATATTGATTTAGAAATCAACTGATTAATTTCTGAGTCTAGTATTCCAATAGTTTTTTTCTTTCCATCATCAGTTTGCAACTTAATAATTGCAGCACGTACCGCTTTATGAAATCCTATTTCTACATTTAAGCTAAGTGCAATATCAGTTGTTGAGCAAAGTGAATATACTCTTGCCATCTCATTAACAATCTTTAGATAACTTTCTTTGTCATCTTTGCCAAGTCCTAAAACAAAGTCCATTGTTTCAGAGATTGCTTGCATCTTTTCACTAGAAGTTCCAGCAAAGAATCTTTGATAGTTATGCTTGTGAAGTAGACTCTTGATTATTTCATACTTTTCTAAAAGTAATTGTGAAGCAATCTCTGCATTAACTCCAGTATTTTTACGATCACTATCTGTGTATTGAGCTAGTGCATTTTTTAAGTTCTCGGCAATCCCTATATAATCAACAACTAGTCCACCTTGTTTTTCTTTAAATACTCGATTTACTCTCGCAATTGCTTGCATTAAATTATGACCACTCATTGGTTTATCGATATACATAGTATGCATACTTGGCACATCAAAACCCGTAAGCCACATGTCTCGTACGATTACAAGTTTTAGTTCATCATTCTTATCTTTGTAACGTTTAGCCAATGTTTCTCTTGAAGTCTTTGATCCAACATATTCTTGCCAACTTTCTGGATCAGATGAACTTCCAGTCATGACAACTTTAATTTGCCCTTTGTTTATATCTGGATTATGCCAATGAGGTCGAAGTGCAATAATTGCTTGATATAAATCAACCGCAATACGTCGGCTCATTGCTACAATCATTCCTTTACCACCATCAAACTCTTGAGACTTCTCTCTCTTTTCAAAATGATCAATAATATCTTTTGCGATAACTTCCACTCTCTCTTTAGCACCAACGATAGCTTCAAGTCTTGCCCACTTGGATTTAAGTTGCTCTCGTTGGGTTTGCTCTTGGAATTCTGTGATTTCTTCATATTCTACATCAATCTGCGGCTTAAGTTTCTCAGGAAGTTCTAGCTTAGCTAGTCTACTTTCATAGTAAATTCTTACTGTTGTTCCATCTTCTACAGCTCGAGTCATATCATATACATCAATATAATTACCGAAAACTGCTTGCGTGCTCTTATCAGTTAGTTCAATTGGTGTACCAGTAAATCCAATATACGAAGCGTTTGGTAAGCTTTCTCTCATATATTTTGCGTACCCATACTTAATCTCGGCTTCATCCTTATTTATATTACTAACCACTTGTGCTTCAAATCCATATTGGCTGCGATGAGCTTCATCCGCAATGACAATGACGTTTCTTCTATCTGTAAGAACAGATGTGGTATCATTGTTCTCTTCAGGTGAAAACTTATGAATGGTGGTAAAGATAATTCCTCCACTAGTTCGCTGGTTTAGTAACGTTCTCAAATGAGCTCGATCATTTGCCTGCACTGGAGTATTTCTTAAAACATCTTTACTTTTACTAAATGTTTCATAGAGTTGATCATCCAAATCATTTCGATCTGTAATAACAACAATTGTAGGATTATCAAGATGATTATTTGTCACTAGTTTCCCGACATAAAAAACCATCGTTAAACTTTTGCCACTGCCTTGCGTATGCCAAATAACACCAGCTCGACGATCTCCTTGAATATCGATCGCTTTAATGGTGTTTGTGATTGCTTTATTGACAGCATGATATTGATGATACCCTGCAATGATCTTAATATAGTCTGAGTTATCACTTTGAAATAGCACAAAGTTCTTAATAATATCAAGAAGTATTTCTTTTCTAAACATCCCTTTTATTAGAACTTCAAGCTGAGGAATGTTTTGCGGAGCTAGTTCTGATCCTTCCATTGTACGCCAACTCATAAATCGATCTTCACTTGAAGTAATCGTTCCAACTTTGGCATTAATTCCATCACTTATCACAGCAAATGCATTGTAATTAAATAGACTTGGAATAGTTTTAATATAGTTTCGAATCTGATTGAATGCATCGCTAATATCTACTTTTTCTTCAGAAGCACTTTTAAGTTCAAATACAACAAGTGGAATTCCATTAACAAAAACAACTAAATCAGGTCTTTTAGTATATTGATGCTCTGCAACAGAAAACTGATTAACCACGATAAACTGATTATTTGACGGATCATCAAAATCGAATAAATTGACCTTAAGGACTTGTGTAGATCCATCGTTTTTTCTGACCGGAACATTAATTCCTTCACTAGTAAACTTCTGAAATCTTACATTATTAATCAATACACTTGGACTTGGATGATACTGTAATTGTCTTATTGCTTCATGAATTCCTTCTTCTGGAATACTTGGATTAATAAGAGCTAATGAATCGAATGCCCTTTCATTCAAAATAACATCACCAAAATTCGTCCGCTCTGGAAATGTTGCATCAGGTGCAATGTCAGGTCCAAAGATATAGTCATATTCTAGTTCACGGAACCATTCAATTGCAGCTTCTTCCAAATGAGATTCATAAAAACTGGTATTTGGCACAATTATACCTCCTCTTTAGGAACTCTAATTTCACCTGACATAAGTTTTGGCAATAAAAGATCTCTTAAGTTTGAAATTTTAATATTTTGAATCGAATTTAAGTAAATCTTCTTAAAAATCGGTTTGCAAATCTCATTAAACTTCACAAGTGTTTCTACATCCGGTATAGCAATCTTAATATTACTTATGTTTTCATTATTAATAGCTTCCATTGTTGTACCATTACACAGGCTGTTCTTCACTTGATCGAATTGCAAACTTGATATATACAACCAAATATAATATAAACTTTCATTGGTACATTTTATACCAGCAAATCCAGTCGAAAAAATATAGCTAGACAATATCAAATCAGAAAAGTCATCAATCATGATCAGCTTTCTACTATCTTTCATTTTGGCAAACCACACTGTCTTAGGTAATGGTTGCATGTTTGCTCTGCTTGGACGGCTGTAAAATGAAATGTTTGTTGAGTTGAAATTGATCTGTGTCTCTGAAACATCTGCAGTAGCCAAATATTTTTTTTCTCCATCAAATGATTCGATACCAGGTTTAACCAACGAGGTTAAATTACTTTCTCCAAGATTTCCAACAGTCCACCCAATAGGTAGCTTGCCTATCTCACTATCTACAAAATCAAGATCTTTGAATGGTTCAAAATCAATAAACCAATTCTTAAAAATAGTCTGAGCTAGTAATTCAAGTTTCTTGTTAATTTTGCTATTGATCTCAATTCTATTGTCAAGTGATGACAGCACTGCTGCGATTCCTATTTGCTCATTTAGTGGTGGTAAACTAATAACCGTATTCTCAATCTCATTTATCTGAACACGTTGTCTACCTGATGTACCAACCATTGACTTTATTGCTCTCTCACGAAAATATGGTGATATCGAATAATAGTAAACAAAATCACTATCAGATACATTGGGCTTTCCTCTTAAGACTACAAACTCAGTTGATCCAAAAGCAACTTCATCATCGTTCAAGAATTTCACTTGAGCCGTCTTACCATTTTCTAAACATGGAGTAATTCTTGCAAGTAAAGTATCTCCATTTCTAAACTTTGATCCACCTTTATATTGTTCAACATCAAAAGACGTAATGAACCTTGTAAATGGTGAAATTTTATCCATCGAAATCTTTCTTGCTGTCGTATTTTTTGGTAATGTCTCTTTAGGATTGATTTCAAAGACATCCTTTAATAATGATTCCTTCCAAGTTTCAAAGCTCATAACCGATACCCTTTAGCTGCTCTTTAATTTGAGAGTCATTAGCATCTGAATCTTCAAATAGTAGTCTTAAATCATCAATCAAACTTTCCATCTTTTCACTGAATTCATCGTCAAGATTATCATTACTTTCAATTCCAACATATCGTCCTGGAGTAAGTGAATACGAGTTTAAACGAACTTCTTCAATTGAAGAAGACTTACAAAAACCATCAACATCTATGTATTCTTTATTATCTCTCCAGAAATGATATGTATTGTATATGCTGGATATCTCGTAATCTGAAAACTCACGATGTTTCCTAGTAACCATTGTCCCCATTTTACGTGCATCAATAAAAAGTATTTTGTCTTTTCGATTAGCTTTGTTTTTAGTAACAAACCAAAGACAAACAGGAATAGCAACTGTATAAAATAATTGTGATGGCATGGCTACTATGCAATCGACAAGCCCTGCTTCAATAATATTTTTTCGAATCTCAAGTTCTTGTTTATTTGAAGTACTCATTGATCCATTAGCCATGACAAATCCTGCAATACCAGATGGCGATAACTTGCTAATGATATGAGAAATCCATGCATAGTTGGCATTGCCTAATGGTGGAATACCATATTTCCATCTCACATCGTCTTGTTGAAGTGAATAATCACTTATATTAAACGGTGGATTAGCTAAAATGTAGTCAGCTCGAAGCGTTTTATGTTGATCATTTCCAAAGGTGTCTGCATCTCGTTCACCAAGATTTCCATCAATTCCTCGAATGGCTAAATTCATCTTTGCAAGTTTCCATGTACTGGCATTGTATTCTTGACCATAGATAGAAATGTCACCAAGTCTTCCTTGATGTTGCTCCACAAATTTTGCCGACTGCACAAACATTCCGCCTGATCCACAGCATGGATCATAGACTCTACCTTTGTAGGGTTCGATCATACCTACTAATAACTTTACAATCGATGGAGGAGTATAGAATTCTCCATCTGTTGATCCAAACTTACTTAAAAAATACTCATAAACTCTACCTAAAATATCTTGGGATTTTGCCTCTTTATTACCCAAATTAAACGAAAACAAATCGACAAGTTCTCCAAGTTTGATTTTGTCGAGCTCAGGACGAGCATAATTCTTTGGTAAAACTCCTTTCAATGATTTGTTTTCCTTCTCAATTAAAATCATTGCATCATCAATTATCTGCCCAATTGTTGGTTGTTTTGCGTTACTCTTGATATAACCCCAACGAGCTAGTTGTGGAACAAAGAACACATTTTCAGCAATATAGAAGTCTTCGTCTTCCTCAAAGCCTTCACCTTGTGCGACAAGTTCTTGATATCTTTCATCAAAACTGTCAGAAATATATTTCAAGAATATAAGTCCTAAAACTACATCTTTATACTCATTGGCAGAAATATTCCCCCTTAGTTTATCTGCCATTTCCCAGAGTTGTGATTCGATATTAAGTAGTGACATGTATTTCCTCCCACTAATTGTTTCTTTTATAATTCTATCATTGCAAAAGGGATTTTGCTCACTTTTTTAGGAATAACTGCACAAAATGTGAATATTAGTCTAAGGAGGTTAACTTATGTTTCAATTTGCATTGAATTGCTTTGTTGAAGGATTTGTCGAGATTTCATCACATGAAATTTTATATCGATTAAAAGATAAGATTCTAGATTTGATTCTAGACTAAAAAAGGGCAATGCCCTTTTATTGTCTTTTGTTTTCCATCGCATCAATTCGTCGATGAGCTGCCTTTGTTGATTCCTCCACTCGGCCAATTCTTTCTGAGTGTTGATTGTGACGATCTTGAAGTTCATCATGATCTTTTCTAAGGCCTATGGCCATGTCTAACTTAGCATTGACCATGCCTTTCCACTCTGAATCATTAATAATCCGTGTATCTCGACCACGAATCCAACCCGCAAGTCCTACAAAACACCCTACAATCGCAATTACTACCGAGATACTTAATGAGGTGTCACTTGTCATAAGCGATGTTTACTTAGTGATGATTCCTTAAAGTATGCTGTGATGAATCGTGATCCTCCTTCACCAATTGGTGCCATCAACATGGACGAACACCCATAAGCATGTGAGGCTTGCGGTAAATGCTTGATGATCATCATTTTTTTATTGCGATAGGTTGCGGTGGATTTTCCGGTTCCTAAACTGCTTGCTCTGCCGATTCCATTGACATAGACAATATCGCCTGGTTTGAAGTGGATGGGTGAATTTTTACTCAGGTACTCGATGTAGGAATACTTACCCCAGAAAGCCCAGGTTCTTAGTTTGTCATTACTAAGCGTCACTCCCCACTGATTACGTGCTGGAGTTGCTTCAATGTATTCTCGCTCACCATTTTTGTTTTTACCTATGTAAATTCCTATATGACCAAGATTCTTTGTAAACACAAGTAAACCAGGAAGATCAGGCATCTCCGAGAGATTGCCTTTTTCTTTACATGAGCGAAACATGTCGCCTACATTTTGATCACTTCCCTTAGGTACGTTGTAGCGAATAATTCCTGGTTTATCTTCCCATAGATATCCTTTGATCAACCCCACACAGTCATAACAGGCTTTTCCGAGTCCTCCTTGAATGGTAGATAGGTTTCGAATAGTATGGGCACATTGAAGTTCATTCACACGGCGATTAATCATCGCTTGAGTGAGGTGTCGCCCGAAACCTCCCAGCATATAGATTGTAGGCACATTCAGTTTGCTCTTGGCAAACTCAACCAGTCCGAGATTGGTTTTGCTCATGATGTTCCTCACTTTCTTCTTCTAATAAGAATGCTTGTTCTTTTGAGTAATCTAGTTCTTCAATCTCTTCATCAAGAGGTTGAGTATAGATTGGTTTATCTTTAGTTGCTTTCAAACCATTGTCCATCCTTATAGTGTTTTACTGGTTTTGTAACCCATGATGATCCATTGAAGACTTTCACAGGTTTTTGCACAAATGAGCTGCCATCCCACACTTTGATTTCGCCGCCACTCTCATAGATGACTTCCACCCATAATGCATTGTTGGAGTGAGTGCTTGTGGCAGTAAATGTGGTTGCTGGTGCACTTTGACTCACATCGTTGTAATCAATGAAATGACCTGATGTGTTATTGTGAGCTCCAAAATGAAACGCTCGACCACTTTGATTGGATCGTTTACCATACCCAATCCATAACAGTGTTCCTGCTTCAATGATTTGTCCATCAAAGTTAAATGTATAAATCTGTAAGCTTGCCAAATTTGAATACGTGTTATTGGGTGAATGGGAGTGATTGGATTGTGCCAAGAGTGCACCACTACTTCGATTCCATATCGTTCCCCACACTAGTGGAACTTCATTGTCACTGTAACGCGCAAGTCGCAGTGCAATGGAGATAAGCTTTCCTCGCTCTGGCATCACAGTTCGATAGCCTACATTCGCATAGTATGGCACTCCTCCCCAATATGCACTGGTGAGTGTGGGTTTGATTCCAAAAGTTTTAATTGCCATTAGTTGGTGTCCACCCACAAGTCTCCATTGACTGGACCAATTGGTGCTGAAGTTCCCACATGAATCTTACGACCTCCAATTTTTGCTGAATCAGCGGCTTGAGCCGTTGAACCTAGTTTGGCATTGAGTTGAGTTTGAATGGCTGAACTGACCCCCAATAGTGTTGCTAGTTCAGTCGAAGTGATCGTTGCTACTGCGACTTTCCCATTTGCATCTGAAACAAGGGCTCGATTGGTTGTCAGATTTGTGGATGTTAGTGTGGTTCCTGCTCCAGTGATCGTCGCTTGTTTCCCGTTGAGTTGGTTTTGAAGTGATGAAGTTACCCCACTTAAGTACCCTAGTTCGGTGGAACTCACGCTGCTTACTGCCACCTTACCACTGCCATCGGATTGAAGAGCTCGTGAGGTTGTAAGATTACTTGACGTGATCGTACTCGCTCCTCCACTAATGATGGCTTGCTTTCCATTGAGCTGAGTTTGAATATTGCTGCTGACACCCGATAAATGTCCAAGTTGAGTGGAGGTGATCTCACTCACACTCAGCTCCCCACTGGAGTTGGACACTAATGCACGATTAAAGGTGAGTGTTGGTATGTTGGTAATGGTTGAGGCAACAAAGCCACATTCTGAAATATTAGCTCTCGTGTCGGTAATCATGCCACTGGGGATGGAAGATCCTGAAGCTGGCAAGTTAATCGTTGCTAGGGACAATTCAATCATCTCTGCATTTCGTGTGAGTGCTGGTGCACCAGGGGTTGAAGCTGGAATGCCTTGTTTATGTTCTAGTGTAATCTGTCGACCGGTAAAATGAAGTCGTAACACGATACGATCCATACGAGGTAAAAGCACATCAGGTGATATAGATAGTGATACATCTGCATCACTCACAAAGTAGTATCCATTAATCCATGCTTTCCCTGCTTTAATGAGAATGGTGTTCCCATCATCAGGCACCACTTGAAGTCCATTCAATGGGGTTGGAAACACTCCATTACCAATAAAGGTTGCAAAATACTCTGCAAATTCGGTGGCTGAATACAACCGATCATCATTGATGCTATTAA
The DNA here is from genome assembly GCA_018333955.1 of Erysipelotrichia bacterium. Lineage (GTDB taxonomy): Bacteria > Bacillota_I > Bacilli_A > Erysipelotrichales > Erysipelotrichaceae > UBA6182. The sequence continues at coordinate 17,095 of JAGXSD010000058.1, read as the reverse complement.
AGAATCCACTACGAATAGCCATAATACTCTTTACTCCGTTCCATGAGACTCAAATTCTTCACTGCGCACGGGAACTTTGATCTTGAGTTTTAACGCTTCAATCAGTTTCTGTAACGCTTGGGTGATGTATAGTCCAAACACCGTTGAGACGATAATGGTAAGTGAATTTATGATGTCAATCTCACCAAGTCCATCGACACTGACGACGGGGATGATCTGGGCAATGAGCACTAGTCCACCAATTGCTGCATAGATACACCCTGCTTTAAAGAGCCCTTTAAGAAACTTGGCTTTATCAAACTTTGTGGTTGATTGAGCGATAGCACTACCTAATAAAATATTGACCCCAATCGCGATGGGTAACACCATCATAAGAGAACGTAACATAGGACTCCATTTCTAGGCAGTTCGCTGCCACATATAGACTGATAAATACGGAGGTAATGAGCTGGATGATCCTGTGGGTCCTGGTGTGGTGGTTGATGTAAAGCCACGCACATCAGCTCCACCACCAACACTGTTGGAGGTTGTTCCATAGGTTCCACTCACTCGATGCGTTGCTGGCCATGTGGCTACTGATCCAGTCACAGTGCCATCTTCTCTAAAGTAGATGTATCCCGTATTCCCAGATACAGTCGCCCATAGATCTCCATCCCCACCACTTTCAAATCCTGCTCCATGCTTATGTGCCGCAGAGGTATGGGTATGGGATTCACTTCCACCCGTACTCCCTGCTGAATAACTGCTCCCTGCAGCCACAAGGAAACGGTTTTGAATCGCTGTCCATGTTCCACCAAACAGTGTTGCTGGGGAGGTTGAACTAGTTGAGAGATAAATCGCTCCCACTGGATACACCTTATTAAGAAAGTCAGTAATCTGTGAGGACGTATGGGTATGGCTAGTGCTTGCTTTAGAATCAAGTTGGGTTTGAATGGAAGATGTCACTCCAGACAAGGTATCAAGTTGAGTGCTGGTTACACTACTCACAGTCACTTTTCCACTTGAATTACTAATAAGAGCACGACTGGTCGTCAAATTACTACTTGCGATTGTACTGGCTGCCCCGCTAATCACAGCTTGCTTAGTATCAAGCTGAGTTTGAATAGAGGATGTTATTCCAGATAAACTGGATAACTCACTTGTGGAAACATTTGACGCACTGAGCTGCCCACTACTATCGCTAACCAGTGCTTTATTAGGGCTAAAGGCTGGCGACAGGCTTTGACTGGTTCCTGAGGTATCACTTTGAAGTTGAGTTCGCTGTGAGCCTAAGGATTGTCCAAAGATGGGTTGAAGGTGATAACCTTGTTCATCCCAGACTTCAGTAATCTCACTGACTTGTACATGGATAATCGTGTTCCACCGTGATTGATCAATACTGACCCAATCTCCTAAATCAAAGTCTTCCTTGTATCGAATCGATCCATTAAGAATCACTTGTGTTTCAATAAACTTTATCGGTGGTTCTATCGATTGCCACCCTCGCTGACTCAAGACATTAAGATATTCTTGTTCACTCATTTCATCTTCCCAACGACAATCTTTCGCATTCACAAAGGTTTCAAATCGTGATGATCCACTTCCTTCACCCACTTCCACAAGAATCCGCTCATCTCCTTCGCCTTGACCACCCACCAAAGCAATGTTACGAGTGAATCGCTCACTATTTTGATAATGAGTTGAGCGAATGTTTTCATAGTCTTCACTGAAGACGACTTGAGGGTTTGTGGTTTGATTAGCACTGTGATCTTGGGGCATCCATGTCTTAAAGATGAGTTTTTGAGTTGATGGATTGAGATGAACATCCCAACCTACTTGATGGGTATAGGATAGTTGATACAAAGTTTGCGCAAGACTACGATACGTGACTTGCATGGTCACGGTTGGAGCGTGTCCTTGAAAGGTTTCGAGTTGTAGTTTAGGTATGACTCTTGAAGGATCACTTGGGGTAATACACGAGTGGGTCACCAGCATTCTCATGACCATTTCAACGGTATTTGAAATGGTGAGTCGATCATAGATGATACGTCGATACAGCAGGGATGGTCCAAAGCGACCACTACAATGAATCCATTCTCCATCTTCACTATTTTCAACATCAATGGTTTCAATGATCGCAAACTCACCGGATTCATCTTTTGTGATGTAGTTTTGAATCTCAAGCAGGGATAAAACGTGATGTGAAAATGGAATCACCAATTCAAACTCACCTGGCTCATAAAAATGGCGATGCCATATGAGAGATTGAATTGAATCAATGATTCCTAGGAGTTGAATCTCTTGATTGTAAACTTTACACTGCATGGTTAGACCCCGCTGTATTTTGGTCGATAGAGTATCTCCGTCATGAGTCCACTTGAACCGAGTTCACTCGTGGCTAGAATCATGTTGTCTTTCTCTTTAAGTCGAAAGAAGGTTGAACCAATCTTTAAGGTGTTGAAAAGATTGAGTCGATCACTGCCACTCAGTAGTTCAATTCGTTTTTGTCCTATTTCAGTGTTGATCTCAATGACCTGTCCTGCTTGCATCACAATGTTGAGTTGAATGCTTTCTCCAGTATTCAGGTTAATCAACTTCGGGTTTTCAACAGAGGTGATGCATTCAAAACGACAAATGAATCCAATTTCAATATCTCCAGGGTTATAGGCATTCACTGGAGTCGATAACAGGAGGACCCCCATCGGTTGTCCACTTTGAGTGAGATTGAGTGGAAAGCCAAATTGTGGTGTAATCGACGCCAGCTCAAGCTGACTCCACTGCTCTGCTTCAAAGTAAGGTTGAGGACAGATAAGAGAAATCATCACCCTCAGTGGCCAGTTCATTGCCAGAGTTTCACACGATTCTACCCATGCCTGAATGCTTACACTATGATGGCTCAGCTCGACTTTCAGTTGCCCTGGTTGATTCACTTTAAAGATTGAATTAAGTTTTTGTCGATTGCTTTCACCATCATGCAGAATCTGAAGGGTTAAAACAATATTGCGTTGTTCAACTTTTGAATGAAGGATCAATGATCCATCGACACCAGGTAGTGATCCTAATAGAATGTTAGCTTTGGGAGGTTGAAACCCTGTCAGTCCAATTAGTGAAAAATGCACTTCATCATTAATCCAACAGGATTGTCCTTGGGTATTAGTGAAGGTAATTTTCATACTTACCCCTTCACTAGGCTCGCTGCAATGAGCTGTCCCACTTGTCGAGTCTGACGATACACTTCATAGGCACTCAATGGTTTTGGAGATTGAATGGATTGATTAATCGTAATTGTCGAAGCTTGAGAACCTGCTCGTTGTGTTCCGTGACTTAGTCCCTCAAATCCTGTAGGAGTTGGAATGGCTTGTTGGATCTTGGATTGAACATCTTGGATCTCATCTTGAAATCCTAGTCCAAGTCCTCGGGCCATATTCTCTCCAATACCTGCAAATACTTTTGAGGGGGATTGAATCCCAAGGAGTTTCTTTGCACCACTCACAATCCCATTAAAGAACTTTCCAACTTGATCGGAGAACCACTGCGACATTCCTTGAATCCCTGACCAGACGCCTTTGACAATGTTGCTTCCTATATCCTTAAACCAGTCCGCCACATTTGATAGTGTTTCTGGAATGGTCACCGTAAAGAAGTTCACAATGTTGTTCACGACATGACTGATGGTGGAAAGGATGTCATTAAAGATCTTGGTGACAGCTTTACGGAAATCGTCATTGGTATTCCATAACACAATAAGTCCTCCAACTAATGCTGCGATCAGTGTAATGATGATCCCAATCGGATTGGCTGACATCACCACATTCAGCAATGCTTGTGAGAGGGTCATGCCTTCAGTAGCAAGTTTCCATCCTTTAACCACCGTGATTAAGCCTTGAATCATCGTGACGACATTCCAAGCTAAGAGTCCTGTTGCAATCGCCGTAATGAGTGATGCTATAGTTGGTCCATTGGTAATCACGAAGGTGATGAAGTTTTGAATAGACTCTATAATTTGTGGCATCATCTCTTTAAGTCCAACAATCATGTCATTGATAAGTGGTGCGAGTTGGGCTAACGCTTCACGCATGAGTCCTTGAGTCGAGGCATTTAAGGTTTGCATGTGATCATCAAAGGCTCCTAATGCTAACACCCCCTCTTCACTGACAATCGCTCCTACTTGATGAGCTTCTTGTGCTAATCGATTCAACTCCACTGATCCAGCTTTAATCATTGGGTTGAGTTCGGCGGCAGACTTTCCAAAGAGTTGCATCGCCAAGGCATCTCGCTCTGTCTCATTGGTCATTTTACCAAGTGCGTCAATCACTTCATTGAAAACTACCTTATTGTTTCGAAGTGTTCCATCAGTGTTCATGACTTCAACACCTAAGCGCTGATATGCTTTTGCTTGCTCATTCAGTTTTCCACTTTGTAGACTTTGCTGAGCCGTCCCCATTGTTCGGGTGAGTTTATTCATGGATGATGTCATGGTTTCTAATGAGACATCCACAAATCGAGCTGCATACTCAAGTTCTTGTAGCTCGATGACTGAGATTCCTGTTTTATTGGATAACGTAATTAAGTCATCTGCAAACTTTCCTGAATCCATCATGAGCTTACCAAGTGCGGCAGCTGCGGCAGTGGCTGCGGCGGTGAGGGCTACCATTGCCTTTTTCCCCATCTCATTGATGGAAGCAGTAAGCTCTTCGGTCTTCTTTTTAAGTTCTTCTTTCTTTTGCGCAGTTTCTTGAGTTTTATCAATGATGTTTTGATACGCCGATTTAGATTGCTCCAACTCAAGTTTATTGCGATTAAGCGAAGCTGTTTCTTGATTGATTCGTATTTCTAGTTCCTGAGCTGCTTTACTGTGCTCACCTGAAGTAGCCACAATGGATTGATGTTGTGTTTTAAGGGCTGAAACCTTTTGTTCTTGAACATCCACAATGGTTGTTAAAGATTTAATCTTGGCACTGAGTCCATCAGCTTGATTTCCCCATTGACCCATGCTTGCAGCAACGGCTTTAAACTCTGAATCGGCCACTCGAATCAATCGGTTTGCTTCAGAGATGCCTGCTTTAAGATCAGTGGTATCAAGGGTCCATTTACCCCCTAGAATGTTTTGTTGTGTCAATGGATCACCTCCTAGAACCAGTTCACCTGATCCGCATACACTTTCTTGCGATGATGATTTGGTTCACTCATTTGTGAACTTTTCATAATTTTATGAATCAGTTGTATGACTTCAGTGGCTTCATACTGACGAAGCACGAGTGGATTGAGCGAAGGAAACATTTGTGTGAGGGACAACACCATTTGAAAGAGCATCACTGAGCTTTTCTCTACAGTGCTCTTTTCTAATCCTCTTTTTTTTGGCTTGTGTCTCCAATACTTTGGACTAAGGTGATGATCTGATTAAAGCACTGCTTCACATCATGAACATCCGCTTGTCGTAAGAGCTCATGAGTGAGTGAAGGAAACACTCGTTGAAGAAATGATCCCATCGCAACATAAGCTTCTCGCTCACTTTGGCCTTCAAGTTGCTCACTAAGATCTACTACATCCTCCACAAGACCCCAACGCAAGCGCTTCTCTTCAAACTCCGCAATGATCTCATCACTTTGATCATAGATCTTCAAATTGATACTTGATTTCATAACTGATCCTATGGAGTGAGTGTAATAAGAGCTAAGTTGTCAGGGGTGATGACTTGTTCAAACCAAGTCTCCACATCAGCTTTCCCATCTCGCTCATCCACTACGATCTGTTTGCTGCTTCGCTTCACATTGTTAGGGAGTGTAAACTTATACTTGGTCGTAATCCCTGTGAAAATGAGCTTATGATTGTTGGTATCCGTTGAAGCATCTTTTGCTTTTGCAGCTTCTTCATCAAGACGAAACATGCCTTTGTGTCTCCAGACGTATCGATAGGTTCCATCGGTAAATCGAAGTCGATACCCTATGGCGAAATACTTGTTCTGTGTCTCACCTGTATCAAGGAGTGCTCCTGTAGTTGTATCCACTGTTTTTCCTAGAAGTCGCGCAACCAAACTAATAGGTAACACTGGAACAGTCAAGGTGGCTTCATCAAAACCTTCAGACGTCACAATCAAAAATGGTTGGTTATCATAATACTTTGGTTCACTGGATCGCTCTGTTTTGACCGAGATTTCTCCGGCTGGAGCTAAGATTTCGGGAACTGAGGTTGTATATGAAGTGGCATCATCTTGAGTGATTTGGGCAAACATCAAGGAATCAAATCCTTGGTATTCCTCATAGACATAATTATTGGACATCACTATGCTTCCTTTCTGTAAAATGAATTTCCATGAGCCACGCATAATGTTGTTCATAGAATCCATGATCTCGACCTAAACTTTGCCTTGTAAAGCCAGCTTGCTTAATGAGTGAACTGACTTGAAGAGGTAAGGTTTTAATGATCGACATTTTAGTGGTGTAGATGATGAGTTGTATATGTGTGATATGTCGCTGTGCATCGTTATCATAATAACTCTCATCACTTGAATCACTGATTTGATAGGTAATAAAGGTGTCACTCAATGGTTCTGTATCACTGAGTGATCCTTGATAACGAACTTCAACCCCGCATGGTGCAAGGGCTGATATCAATCGATCTCGTACGTTCATGGTTTGAGGTCTTTCATGATCGCATGAAGTGCTTGGCTTTGAAGCTGAACCATGTTTCTTTTAGCTTTTGAAATTGCTGGACGAATAAATGGACGGGCACTCATTCTTGGAGTTCCATACTCTAGAAAGATTGCTGGAAGTCCACCTGCTGCCATATCAAAGCCGACGTGTAAACTGCATCGATTGCCTTCCCACTTAACTTGTTGTGGGGATCGAAGTGCTGATTCAGTTAATCCACTTCGTCGATGCTTTACAATGGCAAGTTTTAAATCTTGTGTGAAAGGTTGAGCACTGGCCATGATGGCTTTCTCTGCAGCTTCATTCACATTTCCACCCATCTTCTCAATCTCTTTAAGGAGTTGTTCAACCCCACTGAGTGAGAGGGTTAATGAGTTCTTGGACATTAGGCACCTCCACTGATTTTCTTCACTCTGAGTTGCATATACTGACCGCGCATCTCAAAGTTTTCTGGTTCACCGATAATCTCCCACACACTGTTATCCGATAACAGGACTAGTCGATCTGGAGATTGAATGTCTTGGCGATACCATGTTGTTATGGTCGCTGTAGCAATGTTCACAATCTGACCATTGACCACCGACTCGGTTCCACCAAAGGTTTTGAAGTTACAAAACAGGATAGGATCATCGGCTTCATGATATGTGCTTTCAGCTGCTCCACTCACCCACGTTAAATACCGTTTCATGATCTTCATGGGGGTAATCAATGCATGAATTTCTTTAGGTTTAACCACCGTTCACCTCACTGTTTTTACTTATTGAAATGAGCTGAATGAGTCGTTGTGTGAACATCACACTAAACTGGGTATGCCCACTTTCTTGTGTCCAAGAGTCTGATACACCACGCAGTAAACAACCAAGCGAAGCATCACTCTCAAGGACAATGGGACTGACTCCTGCAGAGATGCAGTAAGCTTTGACATCTTTAAGATGTCGCAGAAGTGTTGAATCATGATACGATCCACTCACTCCAAGTCCACGTTTGATTTCCTCAAGCTGTTCTGCTTCGCTCATAGTGTTCCTCTTTTACGTTGCTTTCTTCTCAATTAAGACAAATCCATTGGAAGTCACCACGTTTCCTCCAACAAACACACTGCCTCGAACCGCAAGCATACCTTTCTTAAAAGCTGCATCTTCAGAGACCTTGATTTCATAAGGACTGAAGAGCGCTAATTCATAAGCATTGGGGTTTCCATAGATCATACAGGTCGAAGTGGCAGGGGTGGCAGCGACGGATACCGCAGGAAGTGCACTGTTGATAATGTATCGAACAGAGAGTCCACCTTCTTTGATGATTCCAGCGTTTGGGTTAGAAGTGTCTGGAGTAATCTCATAGACTGATTTCTTATCTGCTCCACGAACATCCCCAAAGGCAATCAAATCTAGCTTGTTGATAAGAAGGATGGCATTGCCCACCACGTTTTCATCACCACCATAAGCTAAGGCGATACGTCGAAGGGTGTTCTCATCAATGGCGGTGAGCTCAAGGGATCCATCCGTAATCGCTGGCGCATGAATGATCCCCGTGATTTCAGCAGGAGTTGAGTTTGGATTACCGAGTGGAATCAACTTCGCTACTTTTTTACGTAATGCAATCAGTGCTGCTTGACGCACCTTCGCAAAGTATTGCACTGGAGTAAGTTTGGTCACTTCTTCAGAGACTTCGGTATAGATGGTAATCTTGACCGGCTTGATGGATGCATAATTGAAGACGGGTTCGCCATCACTGTAATCTTGTCCTTCAGTGATAATGCCCCCTTCACTATACCCAACCACGTAAGGGACTTCATATTCACCCATACGTTCCGCAGACACGGTGTTGACTTGCTCAATGATCGATGAGACTTCATTGAATTTCTCATTGATACTGGTTTGAACTGGTTTTGGACTAACAAGATCCCCTGAGCCAATTGTGATGGCACGGACTTCATCGATACTGATGTTGATTTTGTTGGAAGCCACAAATGCTTCAGCACGTTTCTCCTCATCCGACACTTGTCGCTCATGGAACTTGTCTTCCTTCTTTAGACCATAGGTGGCTAAGATGGTAGCTTTGCTTTGGGAACGTGCTTCTTGTTGAAGAGCATCATCTTCAAGTTTGCGAAGTTCACTGATTTCTTGTTTTAGTCCTTCAAGCTGTGTATTGATCGCTTTAAGCTCATCAATGTTTTCACTGGCTTGAGATCGTGCTACAAGTTCATCAATCTTCGCTTGTTTTTCTTTCAACAATTCATTGAGTTTTTCTTTGTTCATGGGTCCTCATTTCTGGGCTAAGTTTGCATTCTTTAAACGCCATACATCATAGCGTTGTTGAGTCTCCACTCCTAAAGCTCGTGCATGGTCTAATGCTTTGCGCTCACTCTCCAGTGAAGCTGCATCTCGAGCTAATATTTCAGTGTCATGATATGCAGGAAAGTTCACTGCTGAGACTTCTCGCACTCGTGCAATCTTTTTGATGCGACGAGTCGGCATCTCAGAGTTTAAGTTTTCCCATGAGTCTTCTTTGATGGTGAACAGAAACGACATGCCACTCATATCTCCACGTTGAATGGCCGAATAGAGGGCTTTAGCTTCGTTGTTGTTATCCACATCAAGGCAGGCTTCCATGTTGAGTCCTCGCTCATCCAGAGTGAGTCTCATGGTACTACTTCCATTGTTTCGTCGACTTCGTGCAAGTGGTATCTTGCTCATGTCATGATTCACAAAGAACAAGACATCCGTAAGATCACTCGAATCAAATGCACCACGTTCAATGACTTCTTCAAACATGTTGCCAATGTTAGTTCGACTCTCATAGACAGCTGCCAATCCAACGACTTTATTACCATCGACTTTAAAGTCAGAGATAAATGATCGACAGATGGGTTGTACATTACGAGGTTGGTGCATCTTTGTCCTCCTTAGGTGATGACGATAAACTCATTTGATATTGATTCGCAATGGCCACATCAACATAGTTGAGTGACATCAAGCGAATGTTTCCACCCTCATATGGAGGATAGCCAAAGAGGGCTAAGAGTTCATTGTTGGTGAGTGCTCCTCGATTTCCAAGCAGTTCTCCTAAAGCGACTCGCTTATCCAAAGCCATGTACAATAAATTGTTCGCATAGAAGATAATCTTGTTGCCAAACTGCAGTTCTCTTGGTGTAAATAGTGTTTTGGTAAACACCTGGGTTAACGAAAGAATCAAGGGTTCAAGTGTCTTTTCATAAAAGGCTTGATACTGTTCCGGTGTGAAGTCCCCCGTCAAGATAGGAAGTGGTACACCATAATGTCGTAAAATCTTAGAATCAATGAAAGCTAAGGTTTCTGCATCCACCATTTTTGGATCAGGTTTGATTTGAATGTACTCTGACTTCAAGTCTGCTCCAATAATCCCATTCTTATTCTCTGACAACATTTTTTCAAAGCGAAGTATTTCTGACTTCATATGATCTTCATCCAGGATCGTGTTGTACTTCATGACTCCATAGATTTGCATCGAGGAATTCACTGATTTCTCAATGGATTGAAGTAGCTTATGGTTAATCTCCACTGTTTGAAGTAAAGCATGATGATCGGGTTGACCATTGGTATTCCCACCCATGAATGGATTCACGGAGTAGCGATATCGCCAATGGATTAAATCGACATACTTCAACGTTAGCTTTTGTGCATTATCGAAAATCATTTCGACATAGAGCTCATTACTGCCATCAACCAGAAACGACACTTGTTGTGGTTCTAGAATGTAGATAGCCTTAATCTGTTTGACTCCTGGTTCGTCTTTATTACTTACTTCTTTAACAGGATACAGAAACACATTGTAGTTAAGAAAGAGCTGCCAGGTGATCTTCTCAAGAAAGTCTTTCGTGGTCATCCACTCATTGGGTCCATATTCAAGTAGTTCATTGAGAGGTCCAATGACAGTGGTTTGTAATCCTTGGCGATCAAAGCGTACATGCTTGGGCGTAAGTTTACTGATTTCCTGGGCAATACAGGCTATAGCTTGTTGAACCACATCACTTGCATAAACACTTTGCCCAAATTGGGTATAGATGGGTGGATTCCCACTGATCATGGCAAGTTGTGCTGAAGCTAATCCATCCTTTGGTTTATTAAGCAAGTTTTTTATGGAGTCCATCCAGCCCATGTGATCACCTCAACATTTCAAGAAACTCAGTGCGATAACGCTGCCACATGGCATATAGAATAATCATAGTTACAGCTCCATCAATACGACGATTGCGCATATCATTTACTTTGACTGGCATCACCAGTCCAAGGTTATCCACTTTGATGGCGGTATTGGATAGGCACCATTTGTCAATCGGATGGCTGTTGTAATTAACCAGTCGAGACTTCAGATCTGCTTCAAGAAGCTTCATTGGATTAGAGAGTGTGAATCGGTTTTGATCCACTCGCTCTGTTTCAAGTCCATACCCATCCATTGCGCTTAACCATGTTTTAGCAAATCGGTTATCATATCCCGTTTTATAAGTTCGTATTTTGTAATGCTTATATAGATCCAGAAACCACTTAGCCACTTTGGATAAATCGACTTCATTCCCTTCTGTGATTTCAATGAGTCCTTCTTTTGCCCAGGTCAGATAATCTTTCTTATCATCAATGGATCCTTGAATGACTTTGCTCTCAGGAATGAAGTAGCGGGTAGCGATATACTTGGTGGGATCTCCCTTTTTCATGAGAAGCACTTTGGCACAGGTGAGGTCCGTTGTCTCTGATAAGTCCACTGCACCTAAAGCAATACTTCCAATAAAGTCTTCCATATGGAAGGTGGTGGAGATGTTGTAGTCTTGTTCCATCAGCCATGCTTCAGCATTGTTTTGCTTAATGTTGAAGTCCTTGGCTAGGACATACATTCGATCTCCCTTATCTAGTTTAGCCTTATTGATTTGATCTCTTAGATATTCTCTTTTCTTAATCAAACCAAGCGATGGATTGGATTTCATCCAGCTGGATTCGTCCTGCCAAACTTCAGCTTCACTGTCTTGGGTATATAACCATGCAAGAAGTGTGTCATCTTCATATTCCCCTGCAATCACTCGTCGAGCATATTGAAGTTCTTTGTCCAGGTATCCATCATTCACAAATCCTTCAGTAGTGATGTTGACAAAGAGGGGTTCATCTTTGGTGGATTGAGATTGCTCAATCGGTTTAGCAATGGAGTTATCCTTCATCTCATGAGATTCATCCAAGATACCAAACTCAATGTTGTACCCTTCTTTGTTTTGGGTCTTCTCCGAGAGTTTGAATACTTTGCTTTTGTTTTTCTTATTGATGATCCAGCGTAGGTTCTTATGAGTTCGTTTGCTGGAGGGATCAAACATCTCTCGCATAGCTCCAATCTCTAAGAAGATGATTGAAGCTTGAGCATCATCGTTGGATGAACATACAATGTCAGAACCTCCACTTCCCATCATTAATTCTGTGAAAGCTAATGCTGCGGTAAGGGTTGATTTACCATTCTTTCGACTTATAAGTAGAATGACTCTCTTGAATCGTCGTCGTTTCGTGGATGATCGAAGGAATCCATAGACCACTTCGATGAATGCTTTCTCCCATAGCTCAAGGATAAATGGCTTCCCATGAAATGGTGACTTGGTGTGTTTACAGAATCGTTCAATAAAGGCAATGCGACGATGAGCTCGTTTTGTATCGTAGATATAACGATCATCGTTTATGTCCTCAACAAGTTGCTTAAGGACGGCATCTAATTCTTGGCCTACTATGATTTGTCGTGATTCAATCGCTTCGACATACTGCTCAAGATAGGTCACAACGCCTCATCAATGGATTGATTCATGAATTGTTCAAAGTCATCTTGTTCCTCAATTGAGTTCTTGGAGAAGACTTGATTGAGTGTTTTAATGACGACTGAATACGTTTGTAGATTTCTTAAATATTGCTTTGCAGCTTCAGTAGGTTTTTGAAGGTTGGGGTTTGTAGGGTGAAACTTCACCATTCCTGTCACTTCAATCATCTTTCGCAGATCCTCATTTTGTTCTGATAAGAAGGCTGCATCATGAAGTAGTTTCTCCACGAGTCTTTGTTTATCGGGATCTACCTTTTGGAAGATCTCTTGGAGTTTCTCGAGTTCAGTCATGCGGTTCCTTTCTGAAGTTTTCGTAGTTTGATTTTCTTTCACCAGTTTTTCCAAAACTTGGCACGATTTCTCGAAATTTCGGTTTGCGTGCATCTGTTGTCCCTAGTCCAGTTCCCGGCTGATTCCCTAAGATTCAGACCCGGGGGGAGCAGGTAAGAATCTTAGGAACCAATCGTGGATATATTTCTGCCAGTCGTGTTGAACGTGCAGTTTATCCTTGTCTTCAAAGAGCCGCTTTAGACACTCTTCTTGGGTAGCTTCAATGTAAATGAGCTCTGCTCCAAGTTGCTGGACAAGTCGTTCTCGTTCTACAAAGTTAGGATAGCCACCGATGATCCATGCTTGAGACCATTGCCCTGTTCGGGTTTTGATTTGATCCAACAGGACATCTCGTAGTTGAAAGATATTTTGTGAGAGTTCACTTGGCTTGTCATAAGCTGGTAATAGGGTGATGGCTCTATATAGTTCGTCAAGATCAAGTACTATGTCTTTTCGACCTTTGCTTGTTCTAACAAAAGTCGTCTTGCCTGATAATGGAGGACCATAGACGATGTAGACTTTACGTTGTGTTGTATGACCGAATCGCTCATGAATAGCATTGTGACATCGATGGTGAACCAACAAGATATTCCTTGGGTTCAGTGCAATGGTGGCATCATGAACATTGGATGGTGTTAGCTCTTTGATGTGATGGGCAATACAATCAATCTCTTTATGGATGATTTCTCCACAGTGTTGACAGCATAACCCTTTACTTGGATGACTTCGCTCATTCATAAGGTTGAGTCTTAATGCTCTCCACTCTCTGCTTTTATAGAAGTCTGAAAGTGCTTGATACTTTGCCACTACCACTCCTCTGCTTTTGCAAGTCGTTCTCTTAACTCAAGTTCTTGCTTCTTAAGCTGTAGCATTTGTGGATTGTCAGAATAGTTCTGAGGATCTTTGTTCTTTAATAGTCCGAATAATGCGCCTGTATCTGGAGGTTGATGTTTCTTGGTGATTTCGGTATACGTCACTGAATTACCGTTCTCATTTTTCGTATATACCTTCTTCTCTTCATACTCGTATCCTAGAGCTTTCTTGATAAGAGCATTTTCAAGTTCTGTGATTAATGTCTCTTTTCCCTTTTTTAAGGCTTTAGAAACTTCAGTGTATTGTTTCTTATAAACTTCTAAGGTCGTAACTGAAATGCCAAGGTTTTTAGCGATTTGATCTTCTCTTAAACCATCCCTTGCCCATTTTTCAACAAGATGAAGTTTTGATTTAACTTGATCCCATTTGCTCTTGGCCATAGTACACCTCTATAGTGATAAGTTAGCATATTAAAAAACTTCGGTAAGTACCGAAGTTAAACTTAAGCTTATGAATAAATTCATTCCTTAATAGATAAAAATACTTTTACAATGGTAGGACAAAACTGTGTTCCAGAACATCGAACTAATTCCTCAATTGCTTCATCATGGGACTTTATTTTGTGATAGGGTCTTTGTGATGTCATGGTTTCATATGCATCAGCTACCGCAATGATACGAGCATTTAAACTAATCATATCCCCTGAAATTCCATAGGGATAACCTTTACCATTCCACCACTCATGGTGTTGCTCAACAGCTTTGTAAATCTTCTCGCAAAAACCACCCGATCTGAGAACAATTGCACCAATGACTGAGTGTTTTTTTATCTCATTAAACTCCTCTTCACTTAGTTTGCTAGATTTATTTAAAATTTCATCTGAAACAACAACTTTCCCAATATCATGTAAAATTGCAGCGATTTCAATTCTTTTAATCTCTGACGTGCTCAATTCTAATTGCTTTGCGATTAAAACCGCATAATATGAAACTCTAATAGAGTGTCCTGATGTGTATTTATCTTTTATTTCAAGAAGTTTAATGATTGCGCTTACGATAGCTTGGTAATCTGCTTTGTACCCATTCATCATATCGTAATTGGACATTGTCATGCTCAGTTGAGAAGCCACAATATTCAAAAATATCATTTCAGATTTTTTCCAAACCTTTGGCTTTTTGCTGTAAATTTTAATTGACCCCAACACTCTATCATTGACGATGATTGGTGTTGCAATAAATGACAAAATACCTTGAGTTATATAAACTTCATTGTTGAACAGAGGCTCATTGTAAATATTATCAACTTGTAATGGTTTTCTCTGTAATACAATATGAGAATAAACCAAACTCGATGTTGTTAGTGATTTAAGTTCAACAAGCTCGTCACTTGACAAACCGCTGGATTCAATTATTTCTAGGTTTTGGTTCAATTCATCATGTTTCCTTATAATACACCAATCTGCTTTGAAATAGACATTCAATAAATCTAGTACACTCTTAAATATTTCTTCTGGTTTATACTGATCTCCATCAGTTATGATTGCAGATAGTTTCCCAAGTTCTATCAAATTATCAAAATTATTCATGTTTTAAATTCCTCAACTTTCTGGACCGGTTACACTTATGTTATTAATAAAAGTCCCGAATCTTGTGTAAAATCTAGAATAATGATAACACGAGTTTTAATATAATTAAATGGAAGATAACCTTAATATTATAATTCACAGTAAAATTTGAACAATAAGCTGTAAACAAGGCATTTTAATAACTTTTAAATGAATAATACTTTTTGCGTATAAAATAGCCTTTGTCTCAAATATAGTTCTTTGTTATACTCTATATTAGGGGGTATCCAATAATGCCATATACAAAAAGTATTCAATTTTCATATAATCCTGAAGAACTCTATAACTTAGAAAGTATAGAATCACCAAAGAAATGTCCGATGTGCCACCATGCAATAGAACCAGTTCTAATTTCAATTGCTATTCAATCAGAACGAGAAGGAGCAATAATGTTTTATTGCACCGCATGTAACAAAACATTCATATCGCATTTTGACCATTATAAACCAACTTATGATCATAGGTATATTTTTCAAGGCTACAAATTACATGCTCCTAGATTTTTCGAAAAGGTACCATTTGAGAAAGTTATTGAACAACTTTCCCCTAGATTTATAACAACTTATAATGAATCATCAATAGCTGAGCAAATTGATCTTAAGGAAGTATGTGGAATGGGGTATCGCAAAGCACTCGAGATACTAATCAAAGATTATGCAATTCATAAACATCCCACTGATAAGGATAAAATTTCTTCCCCTTCATATAAATTGAGTCAATGTATTAATGAATATATTACTGAACATAGAATTAAAAAACCATCAATTGCAGCTTCTTGGATTGGCAATGATGAAACTCACTATACACGAATACATGAAACAAAAGATATTAAGGATCTCAAAGATTTCATTAAAACAGTTGTTTATTTTATTCAATTTGAACTTTCTGCTAGTAGCGCATCTGATTTTTTAGAAAAAGAATAACCAAAGTTATGCAAACAATGCTTTCAAAAATTCGAACCGAAAAATCAAAATTTCTGCATGACTAAATATTAGTTTTATTAATGAATAAAGACAAACAGCCAAAACTTATCTTGGCTGTTTGTCTTTTATTTTTTCGACTGTTCTTCCCACCGCTTCACAATAACATCCACATACTTTGGGTCTAGCTCCATACAGTAACAAACTCGATCTAATTGATCCGCTGCAATGAGTGTTGATCCACTCCCACCAAAGGGCTCATAGAGTAGTTCTCGAGCTTTGCTTGAGTTTTTAATAAGCTTACCTACTAATGATACAGGCTTCATTGTTGGATGGATATCACTTCGTAGTGGCTTGTTGTCATAGATGATCGTGGTATGAATCTGAGAAAGGATATTGGTAAGTAACTCTATGAGCTCTTCCTTCTTCAATTTTTCAATATTGACTGATTCATCAAACACAGTGGATTGTGTGCGATCATCCACAAAGTAATGTCCTGCTCCTTCTTTCCATCCATATAGGATCGGTTCATGTTTCCAGTGATAATCGTTGCGGCTAAGGTTAAATGAATTCTTCACCCAGATGAGTGTCTCAGAGAATTTGAATCCAGCTGCATTCATCGCTAATTGAAATGCGACTCGCTCCACATCACTATGGAAGACATAGATCGGTCCACCTGCTTTGATGTGTTGATTCGCAATCATGTACATCGCTAACAAGAAATCAAAGAACTTATCACTGTCCATATAATCATTCATGATGGAGTTATTCTTACGAACATCATTCTTAAACATCTTATGGTAATCAATCTTGTTTTCATAATTCACATTGTAGGGAGGATCAGTCACAATAAGATCCGCAATCCTTCCATTCATGAGTTTCTCTACATCTTCAGGAACTGTACTGTCTCCACACATGACTCGATGTGGTCCTAAGATGAACACATCTCCTCGCTTGGCTTT
>JAGXSD010000057.1 GCA_018333955.1 Erysipelotrichia bacterium | reverse complement strand
CGATTCGAGAGACCTTGACGTTTAAGTGTTTGAATTTCAATTCGCTCAGTAAGGGCTAGGTGTTGTCCTTTGTGTAAAGTCGTTGTATCATTTAAGGGCATCATTTAATGATCCTTTCTCATGTGTTTCGCAACTCTATGATACTCGGTTTCTTTAAATGGTGCTTTTCTTTTATTCTATTGGGTGGACGACTTCATTTTACAATTTGCCTTTTAATTATAACGTTACAAACTCTATTAATTTGCTTGAATTTTTCATTGAAAATCAAATTATATCTGTTAGTGATTTCTTTGTTGATTCTGAAAACGAGAAATTAGATGCTTTAACTCATAATCTAGGAATCAATTCAGAATTACTAAGGGCAGAAAGTGCTGACGTTTTTTTAGAGAGAATAGCGAGTTTAGAGTCGAATGATACTATTGAAATAGAGGTAGCATTTGGTTCTATAAATCTGATTAAAAGGTTATATAAATCAATTAATTCTTTGGCAACTGAAAATATACTTGAAGAGCTGCTAGAAAAAATCACAAAGTATTATTTTAAACACTTAGGTAAAACTGAAACTTCAACGATAATTATCACTCATATAATGTTACTATGTGTACTAGACAGAAGATTATCAAGCAAAATTGAGAAACTCAAAACTAGCCAATTATTTGATGGTGTGTTTTACGAAATGCTTAAAGATGTAAATGAATATAACATGAGCTTTATTTATTATCACTATTTGTTTAACTATTGGCATGAGATATCAGAGGCATTGATAGATTTTCTTGTGAATGATAATTATGAATTGTTTAATAGTAAGTGCACGAGTTTCACCGAAAACATCAGAATATTACAGTTATTAAAGGAAACAACGAATAGAAATGGTTATTTTATTCAATTTGAACAA
Source organism: Erysipelotrichia bacterium (assembly GCA_018333955.1). Classification (GTDB taxonomy): domain Bacteria; phylum Bacillota_I; class Bacilli_A; order Erysipelotrichales; family Erysipelotrichaceae; genus UBA6182. Next base: position 39,218 of record JAGXSD010000057.1, on the reverse strand, counting down.
AATGAATATGATTCGGGAGATTTAAATGTTTCTTTTCTGGTAAAGAAACTTTCCACAATGAACTCTACACCGATCAAATCAATATTTGAATCAGATAAATTTGGGTTAGAGAATACATGGTTAACTAATGATGAGATTCAACTGTTTTGGAGTTATATTCGTGATGGCGAACATAGTGATCTAAATAGTTTCGCAGTCTATTTAAATGAATCACAGGAACTAAGATTTAACAGTAAGAAATATTATTATGAAGATTTGCTTTTAAATACACTTAAAAGCAATTATTCATTTCGAGGTTTTATTCATTGTACTGACATTTTGAATTTGAACTCGATATTTTTTCATAAAAAATTGTTTTCAAGGCATAATGCCAAGAGATATATCGTTGTTGATGCAGCAGACAAGGAAATCATTAGGAATACACCAGATGTTATTTTAAACAGTGTTCGTTTTTTCTACAGAGACAAAACACCAACTCTTTATGCCAATGAAGGTGTTAAAAAGACTATGGATGAACCTCATATGCCAATACCAGTGTTGCTCATTTTCGATGAATCTCTAATCTATCATCCAAATAAGCTTTTCTATAATGGTGGTGCTGCAAACTCAAGATCTAGATCGACGAAATCAGCTCAAGTTGCGTTAAATTTCCCTTGGGAGCTAATATTTTATAAAGGTCCTGTCCCTAACGGGAATAACGATTTAACTGAAGTTTTTAATATTAATGATGGTAGACTATTGACTAGTAAGAAGAATTCTGAGTTCTTAATTTATGATAGTGTTTCTATCGATAAAATGAACAAACTAATATTTAGATCCCCCGCAGAGTTAAAGATGTTTGAACTCATAAAAGATGCAAGTTTGCAAATAACTTCTATTGTTGATAATAGTTCATTCAATAATCGAGTGGATTGTGACTATCTTTACGACTTTAAAATTGAAGTAAAAAAGGACAGTGCTTTTGTTGGCTTAATGTTTTATCGTTTTTTAGAAGATTTTAATCATAATATTTTAATTACATTTGCTTCAGGTATTTGCTTGACAGAAAACATTAGACAAAATAACAATAACTCATTAGTTTCAATGCAACCAATTCCCGAATCTATGGAAAAGTTTGATTTTTATGGTAGGATTGATATTGATATATTCGAGAAGATATACTCAATTGAAATTGAAATAGAGAAAATTAAATGGTTGATTTGGAGGAAAGACAATGATTAAATATTCAACGGGTACAGTATTTAATGTTGAATGTGATGCAAGAGTAAATACCGTAAATTGCTTAGGGGTGATGGGAGCAGGTATAGCACTTGAGTATAAGTTAAGATATCCTGAGATGTTTGAAGAATATAAAGAAAAATGCCTTAAAAAGTTTATTAAACTCGGAAAAGTTGATTATTGGTCTACTAATCAAGAAATAATTGTTAATTTTCCGACGAAATATGATTTTCGTTACCCGTCAGAATTAAAATGGATAGAATATGGATTGATTGATTTTCTAGATACCTACAAAACATTAAATATCAATAGAGTTGCCTTTCCCAAATTAGGGGTGGGCAACGGTGAGTTGGATTGGATAGATGTAAAAAGATTAATGGAGATGTATTTAAATGATATTGAATTGGAGGTTATTATTTGTTTAGACGAGGATAAAAAAGCAAGTGGTAAAGAATTAGATATGGTAACCGCATTTAATAAAATTAATCTAGAAAACACATGCAAAAAAATCAATCTAACTAAAAAGCAAATTATGAAGCTAAATGACAGTAGACCAATCACCCGATTTAGAGAATTGCTAAGTGTAAATTCTATTGGGGCAAAATCATATGAGAATTTATTCAGATATTTTTTCAATGAAAATCATGATGACGAGTATATAGAGATAGAGTTCGATTTAAGTTAATCAAGATATTTCATTTCTGAATTTCTGATACAAAAATATTACAGCTTTAAGTAGTAATATCTAGGCTTTAACACATTATAAAAGAGGGGGGTATAATGAAAAAGAGTTTGAAATTTTTAGAAGTGATACACAAGATTAGGGTTAATTTTAATGCTAGTTCGCTATTAGAATTAGATCAAGATCACTTAGTGTTTAATTTTTTCGGATGTAATATTGAAGATAGTGATTATTTTATTCTAATTGACACTTTATCAGAATTGAATAATACCTTAAGTTTGATAAAAGGGAAGATTTCTTTTGGGATAAATTATGATAATAATTCATCACATTATTATGTTGGAAGCATGAAGATATCGGACAATGAATGCAATTTGAGAGCTAATACAGTACTATCTGAGATTGAGAAAATGTGCAAACTAGCTGAAGAATCAGATGATCTTAGGTTGATTAGATCACTTTTTAATCAATCTAGCAGTGGGGTTAGGATGCTATTTATGATCCTCTATCCAAAGTATCTTATGTTTTTTTAAATGATCCTTATAATTTAGATAGAATAGAAAAAGTGAAGATATTCCTCAATTCTATAGGTGAGCATTTAGATGATAATCTCGTATATGAATTAGGAAATATGTCAGATGACTTTATTCTAGAGTCATTATTATATTATGAGACCTTCTTGGCTTATGATAATTTATCGCATTACCTTGAATCAACTTTTGAGGTTTTAAAGTATACACAAAATAAAATGTATAATTTTAAGTTGATTCACAGGATGAATCAAGATTCCTGGTATTCTGATTATTATAGTATGTCTGATTTTTTAGATTTTCTTATTAAAAGTGAGCAATCGGTTCAAATATCTAACAAAAGTTATAAAATAACTGAGTTTAAATCAATAAAAAAAGATTATCTAATTTGCTGTGTAGAAATCTTAAGAGAAAAGAAAAAACAAACAATCAAAGAAGAACTGTTGGAACTGCCTGTTTCTGCTTATATAGGTAAAATCCATAATATAGCCAAACACAACAATGTTAAGTTTGAATTAACAGTTTATGTAGGGCTCACAGGATGCAGAAAACACAACACGCGGTCAGGAATTATTAATTTCATCAGACTATTAAGTAATGATCATGTTGAAGTGGATAAGCTTGATGCTTTTTATTGTTCTACGTGTAAGAAATACTTCACGCACATTGAAGAATTTAATAGTATTAATCATAGAGGCACTTTGCTTTTAAATATTACTTATGAAAATGTTTCAACAAGTGATTATAGTAATATGCCAGAGGAATCATACTTTAGGAAACTTAAGTATACTGTAAATGCAAATGACAATTTATCACATAGACAAAGGAAAGAAATAATAAACGGAATAGTTAGTATTTCAAAATCTAACATAAATCACATGATTCATTTTATCAATAATCAAATTAGCAATAAAAGAGCTATTAGAAGCAAAGATAATAGAAAAGCAATTGAAAAGTGGAAAGAAGATATTACTTACTTGAAATTTCTATCAGGTAGAGATTTCTCAATATATGTAGTGCAAAGTGAACTTTGAAAACTCATCAACTTATTCCTTTGAATTTGCAGATTCGATGGGTTGTGTCAATTTCTCACTTATATCTTCAACTCTATCGATGCTTTCTCTGATGGTATCAAGAATCCTCATCCTTTCTTCAATTTCGTTAATTTTCATACTGATTTCTTCAAGCTTGGATAACTTTTCAACTATTGAACTCAATATATCTTCACTAATAATAGAATCCTTGAGACTGTTGATTGTTGTGTTAAGTTTCTCAAAAGAATTTGCGAGTTTACTTAAATCTTCAATTGTTGCATTTTGACTTTGTATTAATTTCTCAATAACTTTACTTTTACCTTCCATTGTTTACCTCCTTCAATGACAGTATTTTTAAGTCAATGTCTTCAAAATTTAGTTGTACTAAATCTAATTGTTCTTCTAAAGCTAGTTCAACTAGATCGCTTATCCAAGCAGGCAATGATCCACAATATGATAAATCAATGAAATCTAATTGATATGTTTCGAGTAGTATTTCAAGTTCATGATTTTGATCTTGAAGGAAGACCATGATACATTGCTCAATCTTTTTATTTGCTTGTTTATAATAAATTGATGCAAGATTGTATAAACCACAAGTAAAGCAGTAATCAGCAATATTCACGTAAGGTTGGTTTTCCTCACACATATTAATGAAAACTAATAAATCTTCAACGTGAGGATATTTTTCAAACCTGTTTTTAATAAGACTAAAGTTTCTCCTAGCCACTTGGAAGTGTTGCGTCTTGATTGATTCTATACCGTTATAGAATAGATTATCAAGTGATTCTTCCCCTTCAATATCAATCTTTTCTAATGATGTTACTTCTGTAAGAATAAAAGCTTGGTTAAGTTTAGACCTAATATAATCGAGTAGTTTACTTGGTTTAGATTCAATAATAACTAAGTTTTTCATTACACGACTTATTGCAACATAAAACAAATTGAAGAAATAATGCATTGATTCATTCTTTTTATATGATTCCTCAAAAATCTCATCTAGCAGATCGCAGTAATCAGATATTATATCTATCGTTGCGACGTATTCAAATTCTAGACCTTTTATATCATGCACTGTTAAAGAAATATTGGGATTGAAATTTGAAAGTTCAGACTTTATGATATTAAGTTTAGAATTGCTGAAAAGTGGATTATCTTCATTTACATCACCATAATATAAGTAAATCCTTCCATTTTCATGGCTCATGTTATGCTCGTTTTGACTGTGAATTTGTTTTCTTGTCGGAAGTTTCTCATTTCTTAGTTCATTCAAGATATTAATAAGTTGAGTTACTTCAGATGAATTTCGATAGTTGCTAATTAATGGTCCTGCCGGTATCCAGTTTTTCCCTTTATGATGTAATAATTTTGTTATATTTCCGAATTTAAACAATGTAGGATTAATTGTTTGATTTATGTCACCTGAGATGAAAATATTCTGTTTATTCTTAACTAAACTATAAATAAACATGAACTGTATTTCTGTATAATCTTGTACTTCATCAACTAGAACTAAATCATATGTACTAGTTCCTTTTTTAAGAAGTTTATTACATTCATAACTAAGCTCCATATATGATTTTTCGTAATATTTGATAAATAAATATGCAATGTTGAAGATCACTTCTTTTTCTTTTTCATTAAGATCAATACTTGATTGATTAATGCTATTTGAATATTCGTTTCTAGATAAAACATCATTTATCGAAGGATTTGCTTTCCCAAAAATAACTGCAGTGATTTCAGCAAACACTTTTTTGATTCCGTGTTTATTTGAAATATTGATAATACTATTTGAAATATTGTAATCATTAATTGAACCATTACTTAAAAATGCTTTAAATTGAGGTAAAGATAGAGGAGTTCGCGTTTGATTATTCAGATTGTTTATCAATGAAGCAAGAGTGGTTATATCAATATTTGGATTATTAAGATTCATTTCTCTAATTATTTCTTCAATTAACCTCATTGAGGAAGTTAGAAATAAAATTTTACTATCTGGATAATGAATATTCCATTCTGATAAAATCCCTTTTAATACTTCAGTTTTACCACTTCCAGCAATGCCTTGAAGTATTGTTGGTGCTGTGTTGCTAGTGACAAAGGTTCGAACAATTTCATTCTTGTCTTCGCTAAGTATTTTTGATATTTTTCTTCCTGTCAAATAAGAATATAAATCATTAAGTTGGACAGAATTACTGATAAAGGGCAGTAGATCGTCTATATTCAAATCATTTTTACTTATGTTTAAAACCGAATCATTTTGAGAATCGTGTTCAGATATATCATGCAAAATTAAGACATCAACTGTTTCTAAGCCAGTTTTAACTTTAAACTGTTCTTGTTTTTCTTTTGTATATTGACCAAGAACAGTAGCGATGATTCTTTCTGCACTCCTGATATTGAAATCTATTCCATAGATTGGAATGTCACTATTGCCTTTGTATTTTTTTACACCATATTTCTTTTGATTATAAATATCATGAAATGTAAGTTTTGAAAGTTCATTAAAAAAATCATACCAATTATCTTGGGATTGATTGAACTTCTTTAACTTTTTTTCGAAATTACGACTTATTATTAACTTCATGAGTTTCCTTAAATTGATTGCTTATTTCGACAATAAACGAGAGAATATGTGCAATCGAAAATGATCTTGACTTTTCAAGTCGAATATAACGTTGATTTTGTTCATAGAAAAGTTTTGAGCCAAGATGATTGATTTCTGTATCAGAAAAATCATGTTGGAAGTAAATATACTTTGAGTTCAAGTTAAATATCTCATTAATAATTTCAGCAAATTCTAATTTATCAACATTTAAGAAAACAATATTCTTGATATTTGAATGTAAAGATTTCCTAAGCAATTGATAATGTTTATCACTAAGGTTTGATATAGAACCAATTATCATTAGTTCATTAGAATATCTAGTGGAATAGTCATTTTCATTTATTTCTTTCTCAGTCGTTGAACTATTATCTTGCTTTTCATAATTTGATAGTAACAGGTCTCTTAATGAATTGTATGATTGAGGATAAATTCTAAAATCATCAAAAGTGTTATTCGTGAGGAGTAGATTAATATTTGCTTGCTTTTGATTAGGATTATTGTCTAAAAATGAAATCAACGTCATTAGTTTTTTAGAACTACCTAACATACCAAATACAAAGATATTCTCTGTTGGTTGAATAGTTATTTTAGATTCAATTACAGATTCATCAATGATTGTAATAAGGGAATTTATATTACCATTTAGATGATAAGCTTGTAAATCCTCCTTTTTAGAAAAGAGTTCATAGTTCAGACCTAAAGAAACTAACTCATCAATTAATAGTAAGACTTGAACTGCACTTTCATTATATATAAGGATTTGATCGGCTATTTTATTCTTTGATAAGTAATTAATTAGAAAATCAAACTTTATCTGGTTATTAATTATCTTAGTATACTGATTTTTATAGTAAGTCAAAGCTCGGTTTGTCTTTAAATTTCTCTTTTCTTCATTTTCAATTTCTAGCCAAAAGTCGAACCAATCCGTATTACTTTTTATACAACCCATTTCAATTAAGTTAATACAGGTTACCGAGTAGTCTTTTCTTTCAATTTTCGAGTAATCGAAGAAAAGACAATTAAACGAGTATTTGTTTTCATCTTTCAAATAATCAATAAATTGGTACTCAAAGATCAAATCATCATCTGTATCAGAAGTATCAAGTGTGAAACTCAATTGTTTAATGTGCAAATAGGATTTGAATTTCGACAAATCATAATTGTTTCTTGAAGAAGTGAAGGAAATAAGTCCGGAAAATTCTTTATCTTTGATTTTACTAATTTCATTTAGGTTATTGAGTATACAAACAAACTTTGAACTAAGTTTTTTTACTTCATGAAACTTCAATAAAGCAACATCAAGTTCATTATCTTTAACAAACTGTGTGAATAACTTCTCAAAAGCAATACTCGTTTCTTTTCTTTCAAAGTAAATATATGTTACTTTTACTTTCTGTAAAGATTGGAGTACTAAGTATAGAATCAAACTTCTAGATGTTTTTTTGAAATATACATTTGCTGTACCTTTATAATCATTGTTAATCCATTTGTTGGCGATTACTTCATTGATTTTGCTGAGAGATATAGCCTTCTTTAAGACCTCATCTATTTTATTGTGCTTAGAAGGATTTGCATTTTTATTATTTTCGTTTTCATCAATGATTGTCCAAGCAGGCACTTTTTTTTCATTTAGATTCGGATTAAAAATATGTTTGTTATCATAAAGTATTTTGTTGATATTTTTCTTCTCAACATTAATGAAACCTCGCATTATTAGAATTCTGACATAATCTGATCCTAATCTTCTTGGATGACTTTTCACGAGACTATAAAGTATCGCCACTTTGAGCTCTTCCATTAATTTTTGAAAGTCTTTATTTGAATTGTTCATTTGTATAAATTTTATTTTAAATTGGAGCATTATTCAATCGAAAAATTTGACAAGAAAAAGAATGGAATCAGTTGCGGTTTATAACTCTATCTTGATTATAAGTAGTGACCGAATAATTTCACATAAATATTAGAATAGTAAAGAAAATGATTAATATTGAAAAAATCAAAGAGTTAATTTGGTAATAAATAAGAGTTTAATAGTATATTTTTCTGAAGTATGTTAATTTAGAGTATATCACTATCACGAGTGGACGAGAGACAAGCTCTATGACTCCACAGCAACCCCATACCATGGAAGGTGCTAATCCTTGAAGGATAGGTCGAACTTAGAAACACCTATTTTGGTGTTTTTATTTTTGAAAGGAGGTTATATATGCTCCTATTCTTTAAGACGCTAGTGTGAAAGAAAAGGAGAATTATGACACAAGGAAACTTTAATCACTTAGAAAACCAACATCGCTGTATTCCACAACATTACCAACTCAAAAGAACACCACCTTATCATTATCGCCATGTCTTAACCACATTCTACATTATGTCAAGAAATTATGGATGGGGATTCTATAAAGGAATTCTCTATAATCTCAATTTAGAGTGGCAAGCCAATCATCTTATTCAAACATTGATTCAAGAAGGGTTCATTACTGTAGAGAATGATTTATATACCATTCATGATGAACAGTATATTGGATATAGAAACCTTATGAAACATCATCTCTTGTTTCATCTTGGATACTCAAAAATGACCCCACTCACTCCAGAACAATGCAAAATCATTGATGAATGTGCCCAAAAATCTTTTAATTCGATTTAAACTCAGTGACGTTATGATGAGTTTCGTGTAATAAAAGTAGAAAGATGTTGAAAATGTCGTTTTCAACATCTTTTCATTACATTAAAAGTGGAGGTACCCAGCATGAAAACCTATTCGAAATTTGATTCAAAAACCAAAGCTATTGCATTGGCTAACGCTTTAGAGTTTCTCAATGATTTAGTACAACTTCATTACTCTTATCAGTTTGACTATCAATTTATAAAGTATGCAAAGATTTTGAAGAAAGACCCATCACGATTACTCAATCAAATCATTTTTAATGATGATGGAACCCTTTTTGAGGGATTTCAACCTCTTTACCTTCCTTTGCAACGCTTCTCAAAACACTAAGGAGGACCACTATGTCACATTATGAAACTATTTATGCTTTAGTCTCAAAACCACGTCTTAATGAACCCCTAGAATTCAAACAACTCCATGCTTTAATCCTAGTGGAGCGTGGCCATCGTGATGTTTTAAGATGTCTTTATCCTCAACCTAACATTCATCTTTCATCATTCACTCGCTTAATCCCTCCACATCCACTACGATCACAAGACGATCTTAACCAAGCCTTATGTTATCTTGCCCCAACACTGTGCTTAGAAAAGGATCATCCACTGCATTCAACGTTACAGTCTCTTTCGTTTATTGATCTGGATTGTAACCCTTCACTCCTTTATCCAATAGATACATCCTCACTACCATTCTTTCAAAACAATGTCTGGATTCAATCCAACTTCACGCTCTTAAAATCCTTCTTCTTAGAATAAACCTCCCTAATTAATCGTTTAACCCTCAAATATCTTTCAATATTCACAAATAGAAAACATTTTCATGTTCAATTCCATAAAAATAGGAGTATATTGGTATTAAAGGAGGCGAATATACTATGCCAAAGCTAAGTTTTGTTGAAGGAATTGGACCAGCATACGAAGAGAAGTTAAATGCATTAGGAATCAAGACTACAGAGAAATTCTTTGAATTAGCCGCCACCAAAAAAGGCCGACAAGAACTCGCAGAAAAATCTGGAATTAGTGAAAAACTGATTCTAGAATGGACCAACATGATTGACTTGTATCGCATTAAAGGGGTTGGTTCAGAATATGCTGATTTACTTGAAGAAGCAGGAGTTGATACGGTTGCTGAACTAGCAGGACGAAGAGCAGATAATCTTCTTAAGAAGATGGAAGAAGTGAATGCTCAGAAGCAATTAGTTCGATTACTTCCATCGCTTAAGATGGTTGAAAAATGGATTGCACAAGCAAAAACACTACCACGAGGCATAGAATACTAACCTAGATCGGAGACGATGATGGATATCTTAAAACTCATACTCGAACAAGTTGATCAAAAAGACATACTCAATCAGTTAGGAAAAAGCATTCATGCGAAACCTGAGCAAGTGAAAAAACTTACTCAAGAAGGCTTACCCACTTTACTAACCGCTTTATCACAAAATGCTTCAACTCCACAAGGTGCGCTATCACTCAGTAAAGCCTTAGACCAACATAAAGATGATAATATTTCAGATATACACTCCTTTCTAAAAGGAGTGGATACTAAGGATGGAGAAAAAATCTTAGGGCATATTTTAGGAAATAAAACAGAGAAGGTAGAAAGCAAGTTAGGGGCAAGTAGTGGATTAAACACCACTCAAGTCAACACTTTACTTGCCCAACTTGCTCCTCTAGTTTTGGCTCAACTTGGCAAACAAAAAGCTAAGGAAGTGAAATCTGATGATAATCTTATGGGTGGGCTCGCATCACTCTTAGGTGGAGCTCAATCTAAAGATCTCATGGGAATGGCGTCTAAGTTTTTAGATGCGGATGGTGATGGCGACATCATGGATGACTTAGGTAAAACTTTAGGAAATTTCTTTAAGAAATAAGTGTTCATTTAAACCTTGCATCAAGCAAGGTTTTTTAGTGGATTAAAGTCAACTTTGTGAATGAATCATCAACTTAATATGGTAAGATGTAACCAGAAACAAAACCATTCAAGTTGAGGACATTATGACACACAAAGAGACCCTTCTACGCCGCATTGCGATTTCTCGCGGTAACCTACTACTTATGACAATCTTAACGATTGTCAACATTGCTTCGTATTGGTTTGAATTAAATTTTATGCTTCCTTTCTCAGCGTTTTTACCCTTCACCATCTTTGATTTTGGATATTTCTTCTCCATTGAACTAGGGGATCCAAGCCTATTTATCGCAGGAATCGCTTTATCCGCATTAGTACTACTTCTTTATTTCTTAGGATACTTCTTATCAAAGAATAAACCTGGATGGTTAACCGCCATGTTAGCGCTGTATATCTTTGATACCATCGTGATGGTATTCTTATACACCTCCGTATTCATATTTGATGGATCCATGATTTTAGATATCTTATTCCATGCATGGGTTCTCTACTACCTCATTAATGGGGTCTTAGCGGTTAATAAACTTAAAAAACTTCCTGAAGAAGTTGAAGAAGCCTTAACAGTATGAATCAAACAAGCGAGTCATTGGCTCGCTTTATTTGATTGTTAAAGGTATGATAGAATACATGTAAGGAGATTATGTATGGCAGATATGTATTGTTCAAACTGTGGCGTGAATGTCTCAAATCTAAAAGAGACAGCTCGCTTTTGTCCAAGTTGTGGAGAAGTATTAGAAAGAAAAGAGAAACAAGTCGTTTCCAACACCAGTCATGTCCACCATCATACACATGTTCATGTGGGACGTGGGCCTTTTAATAAATGGCTTGCCTTACTTCTACTTTTATTCTTAGGTCCATTTGGTGCGCATAAGTTTTATGAGGGAAAGATTTTCATGGGAATTCTTTACTTATTCACATTAGGTTTTTTTGGAATCGGTTTACTCTTTGATTTCTTTGCGATCTTATTAAAACCGACTGAATACTATCTTTAATAACCAATTCTTAACGTTAAAACTCCTTTCTTCCACTATAATAGAAGAAAGGAGTTTTTTTACGATGAACCCAATTCAAACCTATCTAATTAAAGCCGCAAAACCATTTAAAACCTTTCAATGTATGATTAAATCAGCTGAACTCAATCTAGAAGTTTCGCACTCTTCAACTCATGTAAATCAGGCATTTCATAGTGCAAGTGTCGGTAAGCTCTTTACAGCTGTGTTGATTTTTAAAGCACTTGAAGAAGGTCGCTGCACACTTGAATCAAAAATAGACTCCATGCTGGAAGCAAAGCTTCTTGATAAACTTTTTATCTTTCAAGGAGTTGATTATCGCACTGAAGTTACTTTAAAGCATTTACTCTCACATACCTCAGGAGTCAATGACTATTTTGAAAGTAAAACCATTGATGGATCATCCTTTATTGATGAAGTTTTAAAACAACCACACCATTTTTATACTCCTCAAGAACTGATTCATTTCACCCAAACAAAACAAAAAGCCATTTCGGCCCCAGATCAAAAGTTTCATTATTCTGATACCGGGTATATTTTATTAGGACTTATTTGTGAGTCACTGTACAACACACCTTTAAATACACTCATTCAAGAAAAGATTGCGATACCGTGTGGGTTAAGTGACACCTATCTTTGTTTCTATGATGATCGCTTTAATGCGCAGCATCTTGCACCGTTATGGATGAATAAGGTGGAAGTGAGTCAGTTCACTTCATTAAGTTGTGATTTCTCAGGAGGTGGCTTACATACCACCGCTTCTGACTTAACCAAGTTTCTTCATGCCTTAATTGATGAAACATTGATATCAAAAACTTCTTTAGATCGTATGACACGTTTTGATCATAAGTTTAGAAATGGTCTATATTATGGTTTAGGGTGCATGATGATGCAGCCAAAAGATTTCTTCTTTTTATTAAAAGGATTACCACCCATGATTGGACATCTTGGTGTTACTGGGGTTCATGCATGGATTGAACCACAATCAAAGACAAGTATTGTGATGAATGTAGGTAATAATAAAGATATGGGAAAAAGCTTTCAAGTCCTTATTACAATACTTCAGATGATGAAGTCACTGGAAAAGAAGACACAAAAAAATCCATCCTAGGATGGATTAGAAATCAATTTTCTCTTTACATTTTGGACAACGTTTTGAGTTCTGAGGAATAGCTTCACCACATGATGGACAATACCATTTTGTAGGGGATGTTGTCGAAGCTTCAGTCGCATTAACACGATGAACCTTGGGAGTCATATCCATGTTTTGTTGTTTCGCAGATCTAAATTCTGGTGGGGTATAACGATCATCTTTCATTCTAGGTTTCTCACTTTCCTCTGCAATGACTTGGTTGACAAGTACTGCACCATAACCAATGACTAATAACTGAGGTAATCCATTATTCACAAAGAAATCGAAGGGGAAACCAACGGAAAAACTTCCAAAATTTCCAACCCACTGATAGACCACAAATGATAATCCAATCCCGATCCACTTTGCAGAGTTCTCCATGTTTTGACGCTCTTTAAGAATCAAATACACATGAAGCGCAAAGAAGACATAAAAGAAGAATCCAAGAATTAAGCGAATAAAACCAAATGGAAACATGAAGCGATTAAACATGACATCATTGAAGATACTCACCACAAATAATGCGATCAGTAAGGCAACAATTTGTGTTTGTCGAGTTGTTTTATCAAGGTGAACAAAGTTTCTTAAATATCGTTTCATACAGGTCCTCATTTAATGCTAAGTATAGTATATCAGATTGCTGGAACATTGATGAGAGATACTTAGTTTAGTAGTGGGTTTTTGTTCTGCATTCAGGACATCTTTTAAACTTGTTTACACTCTTATAACCACATGTTGGACAATACCACATCATGACTGATGAAGGATGACTTGAAGGGATAGAAACTTGCCGTTTCTGAAAGAAGATGAATGCAGATCCAAGGAAGGTACCACTCACACAAGCAAGTGCAATCATGAACAGTGGTGGGACTTCAAGATCAAAGAAAGTTAGCAGCACTAAGACAAAGACTGTTGAGAAAAGACTGCTAATCAGCGATAGGATCAAACTATAAAAATCAAAGTTTGATGTGGACGGTAAAAGATCATAGAGGGCACTTAAAATTAGTGCAAATGAAATTGACATCAACACACTACTTAATTCAACAGTTGAAAAATCAACCATGGAATTCACGGATATACTAATAATGATTAGGATTAGTGAAATAGCGATTAAAATCCATCTTTTGAGGGATATGGGCTTACCTTTGATGAGATTTGTTTTCATAACGATCTCTAAATCAATTCTACCATAAGATGATTCAATGCACTAAAAAGCTGCATTTGTCACACTTCACATGACTTCACACCAACAAATATTTGAAACATACTCAATAAACCTATATTATAGTGAGTGATGAAAAAATATGTAGGTGGTTTGATTGCGGGAGTTTTAACACTCACCCTTGTAGGGGTGCTCTTTTCTTCATTCACACAACATACGTTCTTATGTCAAGTTGAAACCATGATTTGTCTTAATGAAGATGGATCCTATAACATTGATGATCAATCGATTGTGATTGCGGTGGAAACTCAAAATCAAAAAGATTGGTTACAAGCTCAACTTGCACCTTATCTAGAAAACTCAAATGCCATCATCAGTATTATCGTGCGAGAAAGTACTTCGGCCTTCACCTTTATGAACTCCACTATTGATGTTGCGATGGTGGATAAACAAGCGGCAGGAACCTTATATCCTTACCTTCATCGTTTTGATTTAGAAGAAGTGAATCCTTACTTCATCCATTATGCATCCCAACATTTAGATGAAATCAATCATGATGGGGTACGATTTATTCCTATGAGCATTGATGGTCCTTTATTTGTCATGAACACCACCCTTTTAGAAAAGCTTGGATTTGATATTCATGATGTGGATGAATATGGTCGCCTCAATGAGCTTTCATCTTTTGAAGCGATTATGGAAGCTAGTGATCGCTTTAGAAGTTCACGCCCTCTCATTAATAATCGACGCTTAACCTCCATGTTTCCACTTACCTTAGTGGAACCTTGGTCACTCTATACCTTCTTTACAATGAATGGTTGGCACATGTATCCAACCAATGATGCTTATGAAACAGGACTTGATTCACCCCAGTTTTTAGAAGCCTTAGAACTCATGCAACCCATCTTAGCGCATGAATGGGACTTAACAGGGTCAAAACAAAGGCAGTGGCGTTATGAACAAGAATTCTTAAATAACACGACCCCATTCGCCATTAAAGTGCCTTGGTTAAACTTAGAAGCCATCTCCAAAGTCACAAAACAAGACTATGTCGTCACCATTATGCCAACCATTAATGGGTTACAACCGTATACTTTAGCGCAAGTTAAAGGATGGGTCTTTAAAGACAGTGCTTCTCCTGCACTCCGAGCTTTAGTCATGGAGAAACTCACCTCCTATAACTTTACCCAATTACTGCTTCTTGAAGACAATGAAGCTGTTATGATTGACGCCCAGCGTTTAAATGAGTTTAAAATGAGTGAACTTCAAAAACAGAAGATCCTCGCATCACAATTCACACAGTCGCCACCATTATTGGCTTTACCGCATTATCCTTCAGTGTTAGGCTTTGACTTCTATACTGATGGCACACTCATTCCATTTTTAAAACAACTTCAAAATCAAAATATTTCACCCGATGAGCTTCAAGACCAAATTCTTCAAGCTTATAATCGTTGGGTGATTGAAAGAACGTATTATGAAAATAACACTAACCCGTAATGAACAAGCGATGATGATCATCAATGGCTTGTTTATCTTTGTGATGTCCTTAGCCAGCGTCTTCGTCAATGTCGTCTTATATGTCATAAGTGGCTCCATAGTGACTATGACTTTATATACCATCATTCGATTTGGTTTATTCCCCATTGCCTTCATGCTTGGGGCCAAACTTTCCAATCATACAAAAATTGTTTTCTCCCTCATTGCGGGGTTAATCCTACTCACCTTAGGTTTTTTAGGAGTACTTTTTGCGGAGCATTTACTTGAATCACTTTGGTTTATGATTTATGTTTTAGCTTTAGTCTTTGGCTTAGGGGAGGGATTATTCTGGTTCTCGATGAACGCATTAAATCAGCTTGTTAGTAATGAGCAAACACGCAACACCTACTTAAGTGTGATGGGGATGGTCAACGGATTGGCACAGATTGTTGCGCCTCTACTTGCGACACTTATTCTTACCTTAACCAATACCGATGATCAAGGGTATACTTTTATATTCCAGATGGTGATTGTCTTTATGATTCTGATTATCTTTGTGGGGTTTAAGATTTCATCGCCTTCACTGCCTACGCGCTTTAAAGTGCGTGAAATCAAACTATTTACACCACATAAAGATCTAAATCTTGTACACTTAACGCATTTTATGTTTGGTTTACGTGATTCCTTAGTGTTAGTCACTACAGGATTACTCATTTATAATGCGACGGGTGGTTCTGGTAGTGTGTATTCACGATTACTGGCTTTATTTGCCTTAGTGAATATCATTGCCTTTGAGGTAGTGCGTCGCTTTAATACTCCAAAGACCATGATGTCATACTTTATCTTTGGAGGGGCTATCATGACCTTTAGTTTACCACTTCTTGTCTATGTGCCAACTTTACTAGGAGCTGCCACCTATGGACTCCTTGCTTCATGGGCAGGACCCTTTTATGTCGTGCCTTTACAAACCATTTCAATGAAAGCCATTGGGGAACATATGGGGAAAACCAATATGTTTAGTTTGGTCATTGCGCGTGAGATATCACTCACCAGTGGACGAGTGGGGGGCATGATTTTTGTGGTGGGATTATCACTTTTCTTCCCACAACACTTTATTATCATTGCGGTCAGTGTGCTTTCAGTGTTCCCACTCTTATTAACCCTAATCTCATCCCATGTTTTAAGACAAAAGAGTGTGACTGTGCTATAATAAGGTCATGAACAAGTGGCCAGTTTTTTCACAACCTAGTGCAAATGAGCACTTAAAATCAATCTTAAATCAACTTAAAATTGAGCGAGCCAAGTATACTGTGTTCCCTAGTGATGATGATCTTTTTAATGCCTTTAAGTTGTGTTCTTATGATGCATTAAAGGTGGTCATCTTAGGACAAGACCCCTATCATACGCCTGGCTGTGCGCATGGGTTAGCTTTTTCAGTCCCCCATGGCGTTAAACAACCCCCATCACTTAAAAATATTTTCAAAGAGTTATTGGAAGATATCAAAGTGATTCGCTTAAGTAGTGATTTAAGTGATTGGGCAAGTCAAGGGGTGTTACTACTTAACACCACCTTAAGTGTTCGTGCTCATCATGCGCATTCTCATCGTGACTTAGGATGGGAAGAATGGGTGAAAGAAGTGATTCAAAACTGTAATGATTCAGTGAACCCAGTCTGTTTTGTGCTATGGGGGAATCATGCGCAGAAATTTGAATCTCTTATTAAAGATCCAAGGCATTTGGTTCTTAAAAGTGCCCACCCATCACCATTATCAGCGTATCAAGGCTTCTTTAATTCAAAACCATTTTCAAAGATTAATGCCTTTACACAAACTCATTTCAACACCACCATCCACTGGAGCGATGCTTTATGATTTACTTTACTTCATTAGAATTAGCACTTGAAACCATAAGTAAGCGAACTTCGTCCGCAATGTTTGGACTGAAGATGTTTAAACAATGCATGGAAGATCTAGGAAATCCTCAACTCAAACTACAATGTGTTCATGTGGCGGGGACCAATGGGAAAGGGAGCACTTCTAGCTTCATTGCGAATATCTTGCAAGCCAGTGGAGTTAAGGTAGGACTGTATACTTCACCATATTTAATGCATCATAATGATCGCTTTAGAGTAAATGGGCAAGATATGAGTGATAGTGATTTACTGCGTTATATCAATATGACGACGCATTTATGGGACCGCTACAACTTAACGATGTTTGAAATTGATACCCTCATTGCGATTTGGTATTTTATGGATCAGAAGGTGGATGTGGCTGTCTTTGAAGTTGGGTTAGGAGGTCGCTTGGATGCGACCAATGTCATCTTGCCTTTGGTGAGTGTGATTACAACCATTGGCTATGATCATATGGATTTTTTAGGGGATACCTTAGATTTAATTGCCTTTGAGAAGGCAGGTATTATTAAACCTCATGTTCCCATTATTTCTTATCCTCAAGGACCTCTTGTGGATGATGTGTTTCAAAGAGTGAGTGAAGAAAGAAATTCTCCATTTATTCAGACTTCAGTGGCAAATCAGGTATCCGTCGATTTATTCTCGCAAGTCATTGAGAAAGAGGGAGTACAGTATACCTTATCCATGAATGCGAAGTATCAATGTATTAATGCTTCCTTAGCCATTGAGTGTGCCCATGAGTTACAAAAGCATTTTCCTAACATCAGTGAAACTGCCATTCATGAAGGATTAAAGAATACGGTGTGGTTTGGCCGCTTTCAAAAGATCAGTGAGAAACCCCTCATTATCATTGATGGTGCTCATAACATCAATGGGATGGAAGCTTTAGTGGAATCATTAAGCATTTTACCTCGACCAATCCATGTCTTATTCTCAGCCATTCAAGGGAAAGATCACGCCGGGATGTTAAGAGTACTTAAACCTCATGTGGACTCCATTACGGTCACAGAATTTGATTTCTATCGCAAACAATCGGCGTCTGTGTTAGCCATTGATGATGATATTCGTATCAATGACGATCCAAAGTCTGCGTATGAGACCCTTTTAAGTGAAGTTCACGATGGATCGGGGATTATTTGTGGCTCATTATACTTTTTATCGTATATGTTAAAGTATATAATAAAGACCGGGGAATGAGGAGGAGCTATGAATTTAGTTGAACTACTATTTGGCAATATTGTTCAGGCTAGCGCAATAATCACAATTGTGCTGTGTGGTCTGATAGGTTATAAGATTGAGAAACCGGTGTGGACGACCAAAGTGATGGTGAGCTTAAGTTTACTGGTGGTTTTATCCGTGACTCTGCAACGCTTTGGGATTATGATTCCACTTTTTGGGTTCCCAAGTTTTCGCATTGATTTCTTGCATATCC
This sequence comes from Erysipelotrichia bacterium, assembly GCA_018333955.1. Classification (GTDB taxonomy): domain Bacteria; phylum Bacillota_I; class Bacilli_A; order Erysipelotrichales; family Erysipelotrichaceae; genus UBA6182. Next base: position 20,440 of record JAGXSD010000057.1, on the reverse strand, counting down.
CCTTGATTTTAGTGGGAGCTTTCTTTGGACCTTTCTTTGCGGTGATTGCGGGCGTGGTGGCGGATTTAGTAGGTCTTATTATCACACCCACTGAATATCCATTCTTTGGGTTCATGCTTAATAAAGTGCTGATGGGATTTATTCCAGCCATCATGGTGTTACTACTAAGAAAGATTTCACTAAAAAGTGGCATCCGAGTGGCTCATATCACGTTACTTAGTATGACAGCTGCTTCGATTGGTTACTTATGGGTAACTCCATCACTTACAATATCCGGAAGTCTTATTGAATTAGGGTATGAAACAAAACTGATAGTGATCGCGTTATTGCTTGGATTAATGATTACACTTCATGGCTTACTTATGAATAAAAGTGTGAGTAAAATTCGTGTCTTTGCGCTATTAAGTGCGATTGTGGTCGAGCTTGTGGTATCACTTGCGCTCACACCACTATGGCTTGTCACGATGTATAATATCCCAGTATTTCTTTCCTTTATTGTGAGAGTCATCAAGGCGGCTTTTATGATTCCTATTACAGCCTTACTACTTGAAGGACTTATCAATGCTTCTTCAAAAGTCATACGACAAACCATCTTCAAATAAAGCCATATTTCCTTGGAAATATGGCTTTTTTACTAGAGAATATTGCCAAAAAGTGATAACTCATCAAAATCAAACACGCTCTTCATGGTACAATAAATCTAACAGGAGACGCGCTATGAAAAAAAATAATATGGTCGCCATGATACTTGCTGGGGGACGTGGCACCCGACTTGAAGATTTGACGGGCAAGATTGCTAAACCAGCCGTCCATTATGGTGGAAAATATCGAATCATTGATTTTCCGTTGTCTAATTGTGCTAACTCAGGCATAAAAATTGTGGGTGTTCTCACCCAATATGAATCCGTCTTACTTAATTCGTACGTGGCCCAAGATCATATCTGGGGGTTAGACACCAAAGAATCTGGCGTCTATGTTTTACCACCGCGCGAAAAGTCTGACGGATTTGGTTTATATCGCGGAACTGCGGATGCGATTACTCAGAATATCGACTTCATTGATAGCTTCGATCCTGAAACGGTCCTCATTCTATCAGGGGATCACATCTATAAAATGGATTATGATGCGATGTATCGTTTCCATAAAAACAATCGTGCGGATGTCTCGATTGCGGTTCTTGAAGTTACTTTAAAAGAAGCAAGTCGCTTTGGCATTATGAATACTGATCAACATGATCAAATCGTGGAATTTGAAGAAAAACCAAAACAACCTAAATCAAATTTAGCTTCAATGGGAGTCTATATTTTTAACTGGAAACTCCTTCGTAAAACCCTATTGGATGATTTAACCCTTGAGAAATCAAGTCATGACTTTGGGAAAGATATTATTCCTGCACTGATCAATGATGGTAAACGTTTATTTGCCTATCGCTTTAAAGGGTATTGGAAGGATGTAGGAACCATTGATAGTTTATGGGAAGCTAATATGGATTTACTCTCTACTCGCAATGAACTAGATTTAAGTGATCCAAGTTGGAAGATCTATACTCAAGATGTGAATGCTTTCCCACAAATCATTGGAGAAAGCGCTGATGTGAAAAATGCTTATGTGAATCAAGGATGTGTGGTCTTAGGTCAAGTCCATAACAGTGTCTTATTTACCAATGTGACGATTGAAGAAGGGGCTGTGGTGAAGGATTGTGTCATCATGCCTGAAGCTGTGATTCGCTCAGGAGCAAAACTTGAGCGTGTGATTGTCGGACCTCATTCAGAGGTCACCCCACAACTCAGTAAAGTTGTGAAGGCGAATGAACCAATTCAACTCATTGCGAATGGAGGGGAACACCATGGCTAATGCATTAGGAATCATTTTATTTGAGAATCCAAGTGTTGATGTAGCGGGCTTAACAGCACATCGTCCAATGCCTGCGCTTTCATTTCTTGGTCGTTATCGCTTAGTCGACTTCATGATTTCGAATTTTTCAAATTCAGGAATTAATCATATTCATGTCCATGTGAAAGAAAAACCACGTCCAGTGTATGAACATTTAGGAACTGGTCGTCACTACAATATCAACTCTAAAAAAGGCAAGATTAGAGTGCTTTATGGTGAAGTCGAAACACTTAATAAAGTCTACAACACGGATATATTCTCCATGATGTCTAATATTTCATTTTTAGAAGAAGATAAAAATGAATATGTGATTGTGAGTTCATCATACATGGTGTATACCGCAAACTTTGAAGATTTACTTCATACTCATATTGGCAGTGGAGCCGATATCAGTATCATTTCTCATAGTACTGATCAAGCCAAAGATAAATTTCTACATTGTGATACCTTAACACTTGATAAAGATAAACGCGTCACAGGACTTGGTTTAAATCTTGGAAAAGTGAAAACACGAACCATTTCATTAGATACGTATATTTTGAAGAAATCATTACTATTAAAACTCATTAAAAAAGGATATCAAACTTCATCCTTATACTGGTTTAATAATGTCATTCGAGATGAACTTGATCACCTCAATATTCGTGTCATTCCTCATCGTGGACATGTTTTTGCGATTAATTCACTGCAAGCGTATCATCAAGCTCATATGGAATTCTTAAATCCAGTCTTACTTCGTGATTTGTTTAACTCCAATTGGCCAATTCTAACTCGTACTAATGACTCTGAACCCACAACCTATTGTGATAAGGCCATTGTCTCAAATAGTATTATTGCGAATGGATGTAAGATTTCTGGAACCGTCATTAATAGCGTATTAGGACGTGGTGTGGTGGTCGAAGAAGGAGCCGTGGTGGTGAACTCCATTCTCCTTCATCAAACTACTATCGGTCCAGGCATCCATGTCGAGCATGTTGTTTTAGATAAGTATTCAAGTATCCAACACGTAAAAGAACTCAAGGGATCAAAAGTAAACCCACTCTATGTGACGAAACGCGATTCCATATAAGGAGGACACCATGAAACACATTCTGTTTGTGGCATCTGAAAGTTTACCATTTGTGAAGACTGGAGGATTAGCGGATGTGGTCGGTTCACTACCTCAAGCGCTATCTTCTAAAAACCGCGTCAGTGTGTTTATTCCACTGTACCAAAGTGTGATTGCGAAGCTTAAAGATGCGAAACCTGTCGTGACCTTTACAGTCAATACCCCATGCATCAATCAAGTCGCAACCATTCTCAAACAAACTCATGATGGCATTGACTTCTATTTCCTACAACACCAAGGATACTTTGAGCGTGATGGGTTGTATGGATATCCTGATGATGGAGAACGTTTTTCATTCTTTAACTTAGCATGTGCCATGTTTATTGAAAAAGTGAATTTAAGTGTGGATATTATTCACTCTCATGACTGGCATGCGGGGATGATTCCATTATTATCACGCGTTGTCTTTAAACATCATCCAAATCATAAAAACATTAAACATGTATTCACCATCCACAACTTAGCCTATCAAGGTCAATTTCCACTTTCAGTGGCGAAAGATTGCTTAGGACTCAGTGATCAAATCATTAATGATGGGTCAATTCGCTTTGATGATGGCATTAACTTTATGAAATCAGCCATTGTGTATGCGCATAAAGTCACCACAGTCTCACCAAGCTATGCCCAAGAAATTTTAGGTTTATCCTTTGGAGAGCGACTTCATGAAGTGTTAAGACTTCGTCAATATGATCTTTATGGCATCCTTAATGGCATTGACACTAAGTTTTGGGATCCTTCAAGTGATCCACTCATTAAACACCACTATGATGTTGAAACACTCGATAATAAGGTTAAAAACAAACTTGAACTACAACGCAAATGTGGACTTAAGCCCACTGAGAATACGTTACTTCTAGGCGTTGTCTCTCGCTTAACGTGGCAAAAGGGCATTCATCTCATCCTAGATCAAATGGCTGATATTATGGGTCTTGATGTCCAGCTCATTGTCTTAGGTTCAGGAGAAGCACACTTAGAACATGGTTTCCGTCATATGGTAGAGAAATACTATGGTCGCTTAGCCTATGTCGCAGGATACAATGAACCCCTTGCGCATGAAATATATGCAGGATGTGACTTGCTTCTTATGCCAAGCTTATTTGAACCATGTGGACTCTCACAAATGATTGCGATGCGCTATGGCACACTTCCAGTGGTGCGTGAAGTGGGTGGGTTAAGAGATAGTGTGATGCCTTATAATAGTGAAACCCAAGAAGGCACTGGCTTCAGCTTTAAAGAGTTTACCACCTCAGATTTATACCATGTCTTACGGATGGCGGTGTACTTGTATTATCACTATCCTATTGAATTTGAACAAACACAGCGTAATGCCATGAGTGTCGATTTTAGTTGGGCTTTATCAAGTGAGCAGTATGCTAAGGTGTATGATTCACTCTAAGAAATCAAATATTAAAACGTTATGTTTGACAACGTCATATTTTCATTGTATTATTCATCCGTGAATGAAATGCACTGATAAGAAATAGTAACAGTGGTGAAGCTATTAGAGAGAGATTCAATTGGTGAAAGAATCTTTAGTGAAAGCACTGCGAATGCATCTTGGAGCAAACCCTTCGAAAATGTAGAGGGGTGCAGGTACGCCTGTTATAGCGTTAGGATATGAATGTATCCGAGTGAGGATCAATAGTTAATATTGGTCAAACAAGAGTGGAACCGCGAGACTATCGCCTCTTTTTAGAGGGATAGTCTTTTTTATTTCTTCACAGCCTTAAGGAGGAAAGACCATGAAGTCGTTGTTTAAAAAACCATTTCTTTGGTGGAATATTGGAGATCGATGTAGCCTAAACATTCATTGAACCATCATTTAACACACAAAGGAGAAAAATATGTCAAAATCTAAAGGGAAAGTTTCCCTACTCGATAAAATCGAACAGGCTGGAAACCGCCTTCCACATCCAGTGACCTTATTTGTGATTCTTGCGGGAATCATTATGGTCCTATCCGCAGTCTTTGCATCACTTGGTTTAAGTGTGACCTATGAAACCATTAACACTCAAACTCAAGAAGTCATCATCAATACCGTCGCCGCCAGAAGCTTACTTGATGCGGATGGCATTCGTCATTTATTTACAACCCTTATTTCTAACTTCACCGGATTCTTTGCTTTAGGAACCGTATTCACTATCATTGTGGCGGTGAGTGTTGCGGAAGGATCAGGTCTTATTAGTGCCTTAATGAGAAAGATTGTCGTGATGACACCTCGCTATCTTGTGAGTGCTACCGTAGTTTTCTTAGGGGTACTATCTAATGTGGCTTCTTCTACCGGGTATGTCGTCTTAGTACCTTTAGGAGCGATTATCTTCAAAAGCTTTAAGAAACATCCGATTGCGGGACTTGCGGCAGCCTTTGCGGGGGTCTCTGGAGGATGGAGTGCAAATATCCTTATTGGATCTAATGATCCTATGTTTGCGGGAATTAGTACTCAAGCTGCACGTTTTATTGATGCGAACTATACAGTCTTACCAACTGCCAACTGGTATTTTATGGTGGTTTCAACACTACTGATTACCCTCATTGGAACATGGATTACAGAGAAGATTGTGATTCCAAGACTAGGTCATTATGAATTTGATAGTGAAGACAAAGTTGAAGATATTGCCCAACTTGAAAAACGTGGTTTACGTTTTGCGCTAGTGGGACTAGTTGGAGTTGTCGGTCTTATCTTAATGCTTATCTTACCTGAAAATGCCATCTTAAATCCTAATGGTAACTTACTCGTTTCTCCATTTATGTCCTCCATCATTGCGGTGATGAGTTTAACTTTCTTAGTACCAGGCTTAATGTACGGTATTGGTGCGAAAACAATTCAAAAAGATAGTGATGTCGTGGAGATGATGGTAAAAGGAATTACTGGCATCGCTTCATTCTTAGTTTTAGTCTTCTTTGCGGCTCAGTTTGTGAGTGCATTCAACTATTCGAACTTAGGCATTATTCTATCTGTTTCAGGTGCAAATTTCCTACAAAACATTGGCTTTATCGGTTTACCATTAATTATTGCATTTATTATCTTAACAGCTTTCATCAATATCTTTATTGCGGTCGACTCTGCGAAATGGATTATTATGGCTCCTATCTTTGTGCCTCTGTTTATGCGATTAGGATTATCTCCTGAGCTTGCGCAAGCTGTGTATCGCATTGGAGATTCTTCAACCAACATTATTTCGCCACTTATGCCTTTCTTCCCACTAGCCGTGGCATTCTCACAAAAATATGATAAGAAATTTGGGGTGGGATCACTGATTACGACCATGGCTCCATATTCATTGGCATTCTTAGTGGGATGGACTTTACTCTTTATCGTTTGGTTCTTACTTGGACTCCCATTAGGACCAGGAGCAGGATTACTCTATTAGAAAGGAGGATGTATGCTTCCTAAAGTTAAGAAAATACAAAGATTAATGAAGGAACTTGGGGTGGATGTTCTCTTAGCCCAATCTCCAGAAAACTTTGCGTATGTGAGTGGTTTCTCCTCTCATCAACACACGGTGTCAAGACATCCTCAGTTTGCGGCAGCATTTGTCCTCCCTGAGGGAAAGTCGACACTCATCGGCATGGATTTTGAAACACCTTCCTTTAATCACGAAGACTTTCATGTCTTAAGCTTTACCACTTGGGTAGGTAATCGTACCCAAGAAGAGCTTCACAATTTGCATTTTAAAAAGGAGATGATTACCCTTCTAGATCATCTTGATCATCTCATTCAATCCTCACACCTCAGTGCATCCCGCATTGGGGTGGAGTTGGATTATCTTCCCCAATCGTATTTTGAACTGATGAACAAGCGATGGCCCCAAGCAGAGTTTGTGAATGTATCGCAAGACTTTATTAAGGCAAGAATGATTAAGGAAGTGGATGAAATACAGTGGTTTAAAACACTGATTTCAATCAGTGATCACGCTTTAAATGTGGTGGCGAATACACTTCAAGAAGGGATGAGTGAACTTGATTTGTATCATATCTATACCACTGAAGTCATGAAATCAAACGTAGCGTATCCTTCGACGTGGTCTAGTTTTGGATCAGGAGTCAATGGTGGAAAACTAGGGTACTCCTCGGATAAGATCATTACATCCCGTGATGTGGTGAAGTTTGATGGGGGAGTGCATGGTGGGACTTCATTTTATACCACTGATTTCTCACGCAGTTGGTTGATGTCTGAAGTGGATCCTTGGTTAGTTGAAGTGAAGCGAAATTTAATGGAAGCTCATGAACTCATGCTTAGAGCAATGAAACCAGGATTATCCTTTAAAGAGTTGTTTAACATTGGGTATCAACACACCTTAGCAAAGTACCCATTTTATGTGCGAGGTCATTTAGGTCATAGTATTTCGATGGGACCACAAACAGCAGAAGTTCCTTTTATCTCATCAAATCAAGAAGGTGTTCTTGAAGAAGGAATGATTTTAAGTGTTGAAAACCCGATGTATATTACAGGGTATAATGGTTTTAATATTGAAGATATGGTGTTAGTCACACGTGATGGTATTGAAATCTTAACCCCACTGACACCTCATTATTTACCAAGTGAAGCTAAGTATCGTTAATAAATTTCACCAACAATGCACAGAGCACGAATGTGCTCTTTTTAAGCGCTTTCATTCACGATAAATTGCGACAATGTGAAAAGATTCACACCACTTTCATTGTATGAAAATGGCTAAAATGGTATAATTTACACGCTTAGGAGGAAAACACTATGTCAAAATTGACACTCAGAGATTTGGATGTGTCGAATAAGAAAGTGATTGTACGGGTTGACTTTAACGTACCAATCAAGAACGGCGTCATTACGGACGATAACCGTATTGTGCAAGCCTTACCAACGATTAATTATTTGCTTGAGCGAAAAGCGAAATTAATCATTATGTCTCACTTAGGAAAAGTGGATCATAAAGATCCAGAGAAAACCGCGTCAGATAAAGCCAAAAACAATATGGCTCCGGTCGCAGTTCGTTTAGGTGAACTTGTGGATGCTCCTGTAACATTTGTGAGTGAAACTCGTGGTCCTGCTTTAGAAGCAGCTGTGAATGCTCTTCAAGGTGGTGATATCGTGGTGGTTCAAAACACTCGATATGAAAAAGGGGAATCCAAAAACGATCCTGAACTTGCGGCTTATTGGGCAAGTCTTGGAGAAGTATTTGTGTTTGATGCCTTTGGTTCATCTCATCGTGCGCATGCGACCACCTATGGTATTGCGGAGATCTTACCAAGTGGTTTAGGTTTCTTAGTTGAAAAAGAAGTGGTTGCGCTTGAAAAAGCAATCTTAAATCCTGCGAAGCCGTTTGTGGCGATTGTTGGGGGAGCGAAAGTTTCTGATAAGATTGCGGTCATTGAAAACCTACTCAATATTGCGGATAAAGTGCTTATTGGGGGTGGTATGGCTTATACCTTCCTTAAAGCTTTAGGGCATAACATTGGTTCATCTTTATTAGAAGCTGATAAAGTTGAACTTGCGAAAGAATTCTTAGATAAATCCCATGGTAAACTTGTGCTTCCTGTGGATCACATTGTGGCGGATGCATTCAGTGTTGATGCGAACACCAAAGTTGTTTCGAATGAAGGCATTGAAGATGGTTGGATGGGTCTTGATATTGGACCTGAAACTGTGAAACTCTTTAGTTCTGTGCTTGATGGGGCTAAAACAGTTGTATGGAATGGTCCAATGGGAGTCTTTGAACTTGCGCCATTTGCGAATGGAACCTTAGAAGTATGTAAAGCGATTGCGGCTCAAAAGGGCGCGATGACCGTCATTGGTGGTGGTGATAGTGCAGCTGCAGCGATTCAATTAGGATTTAAAGATGAGTTCTCTCATATCTCCACAGGTGGAGGAGCAAGCTTAGAATTCATGGAAGGCAAAGTCCTACCGGGCATTGCGGTCATTAAGGAAAAAGCATGAGAAAGAAAATTGTTGTTGGAAACTGGAAGATGAATAAAACCGTCTCACAAACCATTGAGTTTCTTAATGGGGTGAGCGAGCATCTTCATGATGATGTGACGTTTGGAGTGGGTGCTCCTTTCACCGCTTTAGCTGCGGGAGTGAAACATGCCCAAGGCTTATTTGTGGCGGCACAAAATGTTCACTTTGAACCGAGTGGAGCGTTCACTGGGGAAGTGAGTGTTGAAATGCTTCAAGAACTTGGAGTTGAATGGGTGATTGTTGGACACAGTGAGCGTCGTACTTTCTTTAATGAAACTGATGAAACAGTGAATAAGAAAGTTAAAGCACTTCTTAAAGCCAACATGACACCGATTGTGTGTGTTGGGGAAACGTTAGCGGAGTTTGAAGCAGGCAAAACTGAAGTTGTTGTACGATCTTCCGTATCAGAAAGTCTTAAAGACTTAACCCCAGAACAAGTCGCATCTTTAGTCATTGCCTATGAACCAGTTTGGGCCATTGGCACTGGAAAAAATGCTACTCAAGAGATTGCTCAAAATACGTGTGCGATTGTCCGTGATGAAGTCAAAGTTCGCTTTGGCCAAGCCGCTGCGGATGCGGTAAGAATCCAATATGGTGGTTCAGTTAAACCTGATAACATCAAAGCCTACCTCAGTGAACCTGATATTGATGGAGCTCTCATTGGGGGCGCATCACTTAAAGTAGAATCATTCTTAGACATTGTGAACGCGGTTAAAGCGTAAAGAAAAGGAGATTACATATGCCAGTTATCGTCGATATTTATGCACGTGAAGTCATGGACTCCCGTGGTAATCCTACTATTGAAGTTGAAGTGACTACTGAATCTGGAGCATTTGGACGTGCGATTGTACCTTCAGGAGCCTCCACTGGAGAGCGTGAAGCTTTAGAACTTCGTGATGGCGATAAGACTCGTTTCTTAGGAAAAGGGGTTCTTAAAGCAGTTGAGAATGTGAATGAAGAATTATTTGAAGCATTAGTAGGCTTTGATGTTAGAGATCAAAACCTTATTGATAAGACTATGATTGAACTTGATGGCACTAAAGACAAATCACGTCTTGGGGCCAATGCGATCTTAGGGGTATCCATGGCGGTTGCGCGCGCAGCGGCAGACTACTATGGCATGCCTTTATACAAATACTTAGGTGGATTCAATGCGAAAGCATTACCAGTTCCTATGATGAATGTCATCAATGGTGGAGCTCATGCGGATTCATCTGTAGACTTCCAAGAATTCATGATTATGCCAGTTGGAGCGTCTTCCATTAAAGAAGCGATTCGTATGGGGGCAGAAGTCTTCCATGCATTAAAATCAGTCCTTAAAAAACAAGGACATGTGACTGCGGTTGGAGATGAAGGTGGATTTGCTCCTAACTTATCTTCTAATGAAGAGCCTTTAGCTGTAATCATGGAAGCGATTAAAGCGGCTGGATATGTTCCAGGAAAAGACATTGCCTTAGCTATGGACGTAGCCGCAAGTGAGTTCTATAACGTGGAAAAAGGTGTGTACATCTTCAAGAAATCTGGTGGTGCTATTAAGACTACTGATGAAATGATTGAAATGTATGCGGATCTTGTTGAGCGTTATCCAATCGTATCCATTGAAGATGGACTTGGAGAAAGAGACTGGGCTGGATGGGAAAAACTTACAGCTCGCTTAGGCCACAAGATTCAAATCGTTGGCGATGATTTATTTGTGACTAACCCAGCGATCTTAAAAGAAGGCATTGAGCGTAAGATTGGTAACTCAATTCTCATTAAAGTTAACCAAATTGGTACACTCACTGAAACATTTGATGCGATGGAAATGGCTCGTAAAGCGGGTTACACTTCAGTCGTATCCCACCGTTCTGGTGAATCTGAAGATACTACGATTGCGGATATCGCAGTCGCATTCAATGCAGGTCAAATCAAGACAGGTTCAATGAGCCGTACTGATCGCTTAGCGAAATACAATCAACTTCTTCGTATTGAAGATGAACTTGAAGAAGTTGGAATTTTCCCAGGACTTGCAACCTTCACAAACATTAAGAGATAATTTAAAGAACATGTCGTAAGACATGTTTTTTAATCTCACTTTTCAATACAGCATTCTATTTTTCGATTAAACCTTCAGTTATAATCATTTAAATTTTTGTATCTTTGTGCAACAATAGGCTTATCAAGAATATACCGTTCTAAGGGTTTGTTTATCGACTCATTGGGGAGGAAACACTTAAACCATAGGATTCATACCACCATCATTGTGTTGTATGAAGAAGGACGTACCATGAGACATCACATCAGCCATAAAGGATTCATTCTTTTCTTCATCATTGTGATAGGAATAAGCTATCTTGTTTTCACATTGATTTCAAGCATTCAAAATAGGATCAATCCTCCTGCAAGTGAAGTGCGATTACTGCCTATTCCAATCCTATTGGAACCCTCAGTTTCGGATGGACAATCAAGTACATACCACATTACCGTTCAAAGAGGAACGACCAATTTTATCAAAGAGCTACAAACACCAACCTTAGGATACAATGGAAGTTATCTTGGTCCTGTCATTAAGTTAAGTCGAGGTGAAGAAGTCACCATGCAAGTGAAAAACAATCTCAGTGTGGACACTTCCATCCACTGGCATGGCTTAGAAGTTGAAGGATCAAGTGATGGCGGTCCACACCAAGTGATTTCAGCAGGATCGACGTGGCAACCTACATTCACCATCAACCAACCTGCATCCACGTTATGGTTTCATCCTCACGTCATAGGAAGAACCGCAACGCAAGTGTATTATGGTTTGGCAGGCATGATTATAGTGGAAGATGACCATTCAAAATCATTAAACCTACCAGATGAGTATGGAGTCAATGATATTCCACTTATCATTCAAGATCGAAGTTTTAATCAAGATGGATCATTACGATACACAAACAATATGATGGATGGGGCTACTGGCCAGTATATTTTGGTGAATGGTGCGATAACCCCAACACTTAATGTTTCAAGCATAAAAATGAGATTTAGAATTCTCAATGGTGCCAATGCAAGTCATTTTAATGTTAGACTTGAAGATAATCATGAGTTTGTTCAAATTGCATCAGATGGTGGATTCCTAGAAAAACCTGTACTTATGAATTCACTCTTTATTTCTCCTGGTGAGCGAGCTGAAATCATCATTGATTTTTCAACTTATCAAAAAGGTCAGAAAGTCAGACTTTTAAGTAATAAGAAAGTGATGATGAGTTTCGTGGTGTCCGATGACGGACTTGATGAAACAATGATACCTAATGAACTTGCCTCCATTGAGCGATTTGATGAAAGTCTTGTCAAGACCATCAGAACCATTGAACTTGATGGGATGGGACACATGGTCACCATCAACGGACGTCAATTTGATATGCATCGAATTGATGAGCGTGTAAAACTCAATGATTTAGAAATGTGGGAAATCACGAGCATAAGATCCATGATGATGGGAAGTTTAGGACATCCTTTCCATATCCATGGGACTCAATTTCAAATCCTAAGTCGAAATGGACAAGAACCAGAAGCTAATGAACATGGTTGGAAAGATACAGTCTTTGTCGGAAGTGGAGAGACTGTAAAGATACTTGTTCAGTTTAAATATCGAGGAATATTCATGTATCATTGTCATATTCTCGAACATGAAGAAGCAGGGATGATGGGACAACTCATTGTGGAGTAAAGCATATAAAGCTGTGATGTGTATCATGTTTAAAGATGTCGACATCGACATCTTTTTATTTGTGGTGGAAGTGATACCCAAAAAATACATTAAAAGTAAAATATATTTGACATTGTGATTATAATAGTTTACTATATGGATATAAAACATGACAAAGGAGAAAAATCATGTCACTTCAAGAAAAGAGATCATTGTTTTCTGTGATTACGGGAATTATATTACTTATGGCTTATGGTATCTATGTCATTGGAAAACTTCAGTCTGGATCTGTTGATAGTGAAGACATTAAGTTTTGGGCCAACGCGATGCTTTTATTTATTGGAATTGGCATTGTGGTGAGTATCATAACCCAAATCATATTTCATATCGTAAGTGCAATTATGATTGCAATCAAAGAAAAGATGATCAATCAAGACACAAGTAATGAAGAAGTTGAAAAGATTATTAATACTGAAATGATGAGTGATGAAATGGATAAGCTCATTGAGCTCAAATCCATGCGAGTTGGATTTATCTTTTCAGGAATCGGATTTGTATGTGGATTAATTGCCTTAGCCTTAAATTATTCACCTGTGGTGATGTTAAATATGGTGTTTGCATCCTTTAGTCTAGGATCAATTCTTGAAGGCTTTCAACAATTCCTTTATTACAGAAAAGGAGTCCAATAATTTGAAAAAAATAAAAATAACAAATCATATTCGCAAGCTTCGCTTCTTTGCGAATGAAATGACCCAACAACAACTTGCGGAAAAAGTAGGGGCATCACGCCAAACCATTGTTTCGGTTGAAGCTGGAAAATATACCCCCTCATTAGAACTAGCTTTTAGAATTGCGGAAGCATTCAATGTAAAGATTGGGGAAGTCTTTGAAGTGGAAGTGGAAGGAAAAGAGTAATATGAAAGCGATTATTACCGGCATGAATGGAACGGTCGCTCCTTATGTCTATGAGGAGCTACTCAATCATGATTTTGAAGTTATAATATGGGATCGAAGCCAAGTGGATATCCATTCATTTGAGAGTGTCCATAACTTTATTTCACTTCATCAACCTGATATCTTCTTTCATCTTGCGACAGGACCGATAGAGTGGCTTGAAGCGATTGTGAAATCTACTGATGAACTTAACATTAGATTACTATTCACCAGCACTGTTTCTGTATTCTCTGAAAAAGGAAGTGGTCCCTATGATATCACGAGTATTCCAAATAGTGAAGAAGATTATGGTCGCTATAAAATCATGTGTGAACAACTCATCACTAATCATCATCACAATGCGGTGATTGTAAGACTTGGATGGCAAATTGGAGCTCACGCAAGAACTAATAATATGTTTCACTATGTATCACATCAACACAAGACTCAAGGATATATTGAGGCAAGTTCAAAATGGTTTCCTTCCTGTAGTTTTCTTGATGAAAGTGCGAGAGTTTTAGTAGATTGTGCACTACATTTTCATCCTGGACTATACATGGCCAACTCAAATAGAAAGTATTCTTTCTTTGAAATTGTGAGTTTTCTTAAGGACAAATACCACACCGATTGGAATATTAAAGAGACCACTTCTTTTCAAAGAGATGATCGAATGATTGACTCCCGTGTAAAGATGAAAGAACTCTTTTAAGTCATTTTCACTATTAATCAAGTGGTTATGGTTTGCTTCACACTCACTTTACGAACTATTTGATTTTCATAGTGCTAAGTGATACAATGTTATGGCAATTAAAGGAGAACGTTATGCTCATTCTCGATGTCATATTAATGCTAGTCTCAGGATTACTCATTATCCTAGCCTTACTTCAAAGTGGAAAATCCGAAGGAATCTCCAGTGCCTTTACCGGTAGTGGTGGATTGAATTTATTCGCCAACGCAAAAGAAAGAGGACCTGAAAAAGTGATCGCAAACATCACACTGGTTCTTGGACTCGTATTCTTTGCGCTTGTCATTTTAATTCGTGTGATTTAAGGCCTAAGGCCTTTTTTCTTTAAGGAGAACCATGATCGACTTTCAAACCATCTTAGACAATATCACTAATCCACATGCTGCGAAGAAAACCTCTCTTGAATGGTCGCAGGATTTTGGTGTGTCTGAAAAAGACATGAATGCTTTTATTAAAGAAAAGATTGCATTGGGAGAACTTGTATTAAGTAAAAAAGGGAAAGTCATGCATCCCCATGAATTTGATTTATATAAAGGCTCAATCTTTATTAACTCAAAAGGACATGGGTATGTGAGTGTCGATGGACTTGAAGAGGATATTTTTGTCTCCGCAAGTTATATTGGTGATGCAATGCATAAGGATATTGTGCAAGTGGAAGCCAATTTTGATCATGGTGAGCGATTTGCGAAAGTCGTTAATATCATTGAGCGTGCCACCACACAAATGGTAGGAACGTGCACCCTTACAAAGCGTGGTTGGGAATTCTTTCCAGTCGATGTGAAACTTCAAAAACGCTATCCTATCACTATTGATAAACATATTAAACTAAAATCACTGGATATGGTTATTGCCTCCATAACCTCCTATAAACCTTTAAAGTTCAAACTCAAAGAAGTTTTAGGATCATCTAAAACTGTAGGGATGGATATCTTAGCGCTTCTTATTGAAAATAAAGTGCCCATTGAATTTTCAGATAAAACAAAACAAGAAATTAAAAGTATCAATGAAAACATTGTCACTGAATCCAACCGCACGGATTATCGCTCACATTACGTAGTGACCATTGATGGTGAAGATGCGAAAGATCTTGATGATGCGATAAGCATCCAAAGAGAACAAGACAACTTTAGACTTCAAGTGCATATTGCGGATGTATCGTATTATGTGAAAGAGGGAAGTGCATTAGATCAAGATGCATACCAAAGAGGAACTTCGGTGTATGCAGCCAATACGGTTGTGCCGATGCTTCCTGAAGTGTTATCCAATGGTGTATGTTCACTTCATCCTGAAGTCGATCGTTATACCTTAACTGCATCGATGTTAATCACATCATCAGGTCACATTGAAGATATTCAGATTCATCCTTCAATGATTCATTCAAAACGTAGACTTTCCTATACGTATGTGAATGCATGTTTTGAGGATGAAACACTACTCAATGAAGAAGATGATGATTTCAAAACGTTCTTAAAAGATGCCTTGGCTTGTTCTGACGTTTTAAATCAAAGAAAAGCACTTAAGGGCCAACTTGATTTTAATACCATTGAATCTAAATTCATTATGAATGATGGGAAGATTGTCGATGTGGTGGCCCGCACTAGTGGGCGATCTGAGCGTTTAATTGAAGACTTTATGGTCGCGGCAAATGAAGCGGTTGCGTACACATTGAGGACCATGCAACTTCCTGGATTGTATCGCATTCACGAGAATCCAGATCCAGATAAGATTGAATCGATTGCCAAGTTATGTGCTTTACATGGGGTGACTTTAAAAATTCATCAAAGTGGAGTTCATCAAACATCACTTCAAAAAGCACTTAAAGCATTTGAAGATTCACCAATGTTTCCAGCCATCTCAACGCTCATGTTAAGAAGTATGAAGAAAGCAGTGTATAGTGATGAACCGATTGGTCACTTTGGTTTAGCTCTACACGACTACACTCACTTCACTTCTCCAATTCGCCGTTATCCTGATCTTGTGGTGCATCGGATGTTAAGAAAGTATGTCTTTGAAAATAAACTTGATCAAAAAGCCTATAAGAATGATTTAAGTCTCATGCGTGTGATTGCGGCGCAAGCTTCAATGACTGAGCGTAGAGCTGTGGACGCAGAGCGTGCAGTTGAAGATATGAAGAAAGCTGAATTTATGATGAATCATATTCATGATGTGTATGATGGGATCATTAGTGGAATTACATCCTTTGGTTTCTTTGTGATGCTTCCTAATAGTATTGAAGGACTTGTGCACATGAGTACACTTCATGATGATTATTACATCTTTGATCAACTTAATATGAGACTGGTCGGTGAGCGTAAACGAAAAGTATTCTCGTTAGGAGATGAAATCAAAGTAAGTGTCACCAGCGCAAACAAAGATACCAGAACGATTGACTTTAAATATTTAAAACATGGAGTGAAAACTCATGAATAAAATTATTGCGAATAATAAACGAGCTTATCATGATTATTTTATTGAAGAAAAGCTTGAAGCAGGGATTGAACTCACAGGAACTGAAATCAAATCAGTTCGCTTAGGTAAAGTCCAGTTTAAAGATGCTTTCATTCAAATCAAAGAAGGACAAGCCATACTTAAGAATATGAATATTGCGCCATATGAATTTGGAAATCGCTTTAATCATGAAGAAGAGCGAGATCGTCGGCTATTACTTCATAAATCTGAAATACGTAAATGGGGTAAAAAAGTCCAACTTAAAGGATATACGATTATTCCTTTATCAATGTATTTATCTAAAGGCTTGGCTAAAGTAGAAATTGGCTTAGCATTAGGTAAAGCGGCTCATGATAAACGACAAGTTGAAAAAGAGCGAGATGATAAGCGAATGATTGCCAAGGCTATAAAACAAAGAGCACGTTAAGTGCTCTTTCTGTTTAAATATTTATTTCCAGCCGCCGCCACCGCCGCCGCCAAATCCACCACCGGAGAATCCTCCGCCACCAAATCCACCTCCGCCTTTGCCTTTAGAAGGGGCTGGAACTGTCATGGTTTGATTCATGGTGGTCAAGGTGCGATTAAGTGAGCGCATCATGACATAGGAATTAGTATACGATGGACCAATGTACCATGATGGGGCATCAATCGCAATGGATTCAAATTGCTTAGACCAGACATCAGACACATTAAGGACATATGCGAATGGAAGAATATGGTAGAAGTAGGCTGGATTTTCTCTCACAAGCATTTCTAGACGTGATTTCTCGGCAACTTCAATAAAGTGTCTAAATCCTAAGATCTCCCCAAGCCAAGCATTCCCTTGGGCTGAGCGTTTATCCATCTTCGCATTCAACCATACTCCAAAGATAAAGATGAGACCATTCATCATAATGACAAATAACGCTCCTTCATGCATCGAGATCGCCACTAATGCAAAGAAAACAAGAACACCACTTAAGATGAAGAATATCAGTGCAGTGAGGAATTTGCTTGATGTCTTAAAGCTTGGATTACGTCGTGATACCACGATATTTACAATATGAAGAACTATTGCAATCACAAAGAAGAATCCACCAAATATAAACGCTTCAAACGATAATGTGGTTTGATAGACACTAATCATCACGTTCAATGCTAGTGGAATTGAACATAAGAAGGCAAACAATCCTTGAAAGAATACCGATTCTTTAGAATAGATACGCATACTAGGATTATGTTTGAAGTGTGCCGCGATGTTACTTTGTGCGGCAGTAATTGATTCAGAGAATTTATACTTAAGTTGCGCTGTTGTGACATGATCTCGATTTCTAAACAAATCATTAAATAACATCATTTCAGCTTTAATGCCTTGATCAAGTTCTCTTAGTTTAGTAAACTTCACAGTATTCTTGTCGATTTCCTCGATAGTCATATATCCTTGGCTTGCCCAATAGATGATGAGTGATAAGACATCTTTGGTATCCACAAAACCATCAAAGACATAACCCACCATGGCTGAAGATAATCCTTTTGGAGGATTCCATCCTGCGACTTCAGTCACAGGATCATCTTTACCATGTTTTTGATACATGAGAAGTAAATAGACTAAGACAGCTAAGCTTAATACTAAAGAGATATAGGTATAATCAACGCGAGGTGGAAAATCAAAGAATCCACGTGGAAGGTCCATATCGATGGTGAACGCTTCAAACGGATTGAGATATCGATCAAAGGTACCTGAAATGGAATTGGAAGTGATTAGCAAATTAGATGGGTAAACTGGTGTGCTATTTGAAGAACTTCCTGCATAAAAGCGTGGAGTTAAGCCAATAATACTTCCTTCAAACTCGACATTAAATGTCACTTTCTCGGTTGGGACTTCCCAACCACTACCAATGAAATTTAAATAAAAGCGTTGACGACCATCTAAGCGTAAATCGCGAGTATTCATCGTGTAAGAATAAATATAGGTTTGTGCTCCAGTAACATAAATGCCTTCTTCACCGAGTTTAAGTTGTACACCCTCGCGATAGCGCTCGATAATGCCTGGAGTGTTTAAGATTTTAATATTTGTAAGTGGAAACAAATACTCTCTTACTTGATTTTGGCCATCGATTTCCCAAGTCATTTGATAAGCTTGAGGGATATTCACATAGATTCCATAATAGGGAGAAGAAAAAGTTACATTGAGGGTATGCTTAAAATCATATTCGCCGTTTTCACGGACCAAGATATCGATATGATGTTGGTTAATGATGATGTCTTGATTGGCGTGAAGCGGACGAGTCCATAAAAACAGCCAAAACAAAGACAGTAGAATAATCTTCCACTTCATTGGTCTAGTTTACCTTCTTTTTCTGAGTCCACGTAATCACTAAGTCAATGACTAAGCTAGCAATGGATCCAATGAGAATGATATAAATATACATTAATGAGCCAGATAAGGATGCGAAGGCGTTATTGCGATCCGCAAAGATATAAAGATAAAGTGCGCATGCAGCGAAGAAGGTGACAAAGAACAAACTCACTCCAATAAAACGACCTGTTTTAATGAGTCCAAAGAAAACAATCGCGGCATAGAGGGCAAATGGTGATAATTCTAAAACCACACTAAGATCACGCTCATAGCCAAGGAGTACAAAATTAGCGAGGAAGAAGACTAGAAATGAGACGATTAGGGATGCTAAGGCAATGCCTAAAGCATTCTTTTTATTGAATAATTGTGTCATAATTGCTCCTTATTGAACAAAGAAAGGGTAGTCCCCTTTCTTAGAATTGCACCTTCACATTTTGACGTTGACTTGCATCTTCAACTTCAAAGAGTGGCTTGCGAGTAAACTTGAAGAATCCCGCTACGATATTATTAGGGAATGTTTCAATCGTGGTGTTATATTGACGAGTGGTACCATTGTAGAACTTACGAGATTGTGCAATATCATCTTCAATAAGTTTTAATTGGTTTTGAAGGTCTAGGAATTGTTGGTTAGCTTTTAAATCTGGATAAGCTTCGGATAAAGCGAATAAGCGAGATAACACACCACTAAACTCTCCTTCAGCTTTCATCTTATCTTCAGGACTTGATGCATTGACAGCCATGTTTCTAGCTTGAATGACACGCTCTAAGGTTTCGCTTTCATGTTTTGCGTAACCTTTGACAGTTTCCACAAGATTTGGAATTAAATCATAGCGCTTCATCATGAAGACATCCATGGTCGAAAATGCTTCTTCAACACGGTTACGAAGTAAAACAAAATTATTGTAGGCTGAGGCTAAGAATAGTCCCAGTACGACGACCACACCTAATAAAACAAGAATTTCCATTGATCATACCTCTCTTTTGAATGTATTATATCACTGTTTTTATGTAAGTATGTTAAAGAGGAGTGAAACTTACAACATTTATGGTATAATGTGCATGCAAACGGGGATGTCATGGTTTCGACAGGTCGATGTTTGATTCAAAGGGCAGTGGTGTGGCTACCTTAAAAGCCAACAAAAAATATCTGGAAACAGACTTTCTTTCGCTGCTTAATTAGCTAAATACTGCTATCAGCGTGCACCTTATAGGTTGGTCTTTGGCTTATAAACGTGTATCACAAACAAAGAATAAGGTTCATAAGGCGACTCACCGCGTGTTCCCGACAATCCCATTGAGTCAATCATCTCTTGCTTGTCATGTCCTTAAGAGGTGATTAATAGCGATATGACTAAACTGTAGAACTTTGAATG
>JAGXSD010000056.1 GCA_018333955.1 Erysipelotrichia bacterium | reverse complement strand
CGATTCGAGAGACCTTGACGTTTAAGTGTTTGAATTTCAATTCGCTCAGTAAGGGCTAGGTGTTGTCCTTTGTGTAAAGTCGTTGTATCATTTAAGGGCATCATTTAATGATCCTTTCTCATGTGTTTCGCAACTCTATGATACTCGGTTTCTTTAAATGGTGCTTTTCTTTTATTCTATTGGGTGGACGACTTCATTTTACAATTTGCCGTTAATTAAAAGTGAATAAAAATGTTAGAAACTACTTAAACTGTTTTTCAATATCAGTGATTGCCGATGATAGAGTAAAATCAACTTTTAATAACTTATCAATCTTCTCACATGAACTCATGACAGTAGAATGATCTCGATTTCCAAACTCATCACCTATCTTTGTGAATGGCAAGTCTAGATGTTTTCTACATAGATACATTGCAATATGTCGAGCATTAGATATATTCTTGGTACGAGATTTTGATACTAATTGTTGTCGAGTTAAACCATAATAATCAGAGACAATTCTCTTTATCTTATTTGCGTTTAATTCATTTTTATCATTGTAACTTTGGCCTTTAAACGCTGAAACAGCGGTTTTAAGGTCAATTTGCCTATTTTGACCGAAATTAATCGAGTAAAAAATGATTCTATTTAAAGCACCTTCAAGTTTTCTAATATCTGAAGAAAAATCTCGAGCAATATAATTAATGACTTCATCATCAACCAAATCAGGTTCTAATGATTGATGTTCCATTTTAGACTTTAAAATAGCAACGGCAGTTTCAAACTCTGGGGAATCCACTCCAACTGATAAACCTGATGAGAAACGAGAAATTAATCGATCTTCAAGTCCTTTTATTTCATGTGGATGACGATCTGAAGTAATAACAATTTGCTTTTTATGATTTACCAGGTCATTAAAGATATGGAAGAATATCTCATGTGACTTCTCTTTACCAGCTAAAAACTGAACATCATCCATTAATAAAACGTCTACGTTTAATAAATCACGCTTAAAATCTTCAATTGTATTGTTTTTAATAGAAGAGACAACTTTACTAACAAAATCAGTTGAAGTTGTATAGTGAACTTTTTTGTCAGGATAATGAGTTAAAACGTAATTACCAATTGCATTCAGTAAATGAGTTTTGCCTAAACCTGAATTTCCGTATATAAACAGAGGATTATAGAACTTACCAGGCATGTACGCACATGCAATTGCCGCAGATCTTGATTCTTTATTACTTGATCCTTCAATAAATGAATCAAAAGTATAATGTGGTATCAAATTAGTTGAATACTGATCACTAATAATTGGAGTGGTAGAATTTGAATCAACTTCATTTTCAAGAAATATTGAACATCCAATGTTTTTGTTTAAAAATTTCGATAGTACTTCAGATATTAATGTTTCATTTTGTGTGAGAATGACTTTATGAAGTTTTGTCTTAACGACAACATTAGCTTTTGTATCATTTAAACTTGTTAAAAAGGTATCTTCAAAGTATTGATTAAACACAATACTTTCAATAAGATTGTTAGTTTTTATGTGATTTAAACACTTAGACCATAGATCGTCTAAATATACTTGACTTAAAGACATATACACCCCGCTGAATTGTAAATACATTTTAACAAAACTATCCGAGTTTTCCACAACAAAAATCTACCAAAAAAAGTTTTCCACAGTGTAAATATCGCAAATATTGTTATTTTATAGTGTTTTAGGTACTTTTCCACACTTTTCCACAAATTTATAATGTTTAAAACTAAGAAAACTTGTGAATGTTTAGAATCTAATTGTGGAAATTGTGGATGTATAAATTTTCATTTGAGATTATGCGCATAAGCTGATAACAAAATATTAACTGATTAAGCGGTTAAACGCACTTTTCCACACATTCCACAGACTGTGGATTAACATGCTGTTTAAAGTGTTGATAACTTGTATTTTATCAAGAGTTTTCCACATTTTGATAACTAAAATATAGTAAATAACACAAAAACCCATATTTTTAGAGGATATTAATGAAAAAATGGGGAAAACTTTCATAATCAAAGTAATTAATTGAAAAATAAGTGAATTAATAGTCTATGTTTGACTTATGTTCATCTTTTATGTATGATATTAAGGCAATTGAATACATTGTACCAAGAAAGTGGAGGTGGCTCACATGAAAAGAACGTATCAACCGAGCAAGAGAAAACACCAAAAGGTCCACGGTTTTAGAGCACGTATGAAGACAGTAGGCGGTCGTAAGGTATTAGCCCGTCGTCGTGCTAAAGGCAGAGCGGTCTTGTCGGCGTAAAAACGAGTCACCTTTCAAAGGTGACTTTTTTTAGATAAAAATGAAAAAGGAAAGAAGAATCACATCTAACATTGAATTCCAATCCATTATTCAACATAAGCGTTATGTCACCAATGGATCCTTTGTTGTTTATGTTAAAAGAAGAAAACTTGATTATTCAAGAGTAGGCATTAGTGTTAGTAAAAAACTAGGATCTGCGGTTGAAAGAAATAAAGTTAAACGTCAAGTTAGAATGATGCTTCAAAATCTATTCAAATCAGAGCTTAATTATGATGCTGTTATTATTGTTAGACAAAACTATCTTACAAAAGCATACGATGAGAATGAAAAGTTGTTGGAAAATGTATTAAATAAAGTTAAACTATAAGGTGACGACCATTAAGGAGAAATATTAAATGTATAACTGGTTCAAAAATAGACCTAAACTCATTATGAGTGCAGGCTTACTTGCATTCATTTCTGGATGTACCCGCGTAATTGATAGTAATGGAAATGTTCTTCCAGATAAAATTATCAGCACAACTACCCAACTTTCACAGATTTTAGCTGATGAAAGCTGGTTCTCAGCATTCTTTGTCTACCCATTAGCTCAAGTCATCAACTTCTTAACTCCAGTGATTGGTGTTGCATTAGCAATCGTAGTGGCCACTGTAGCTATTAAGTTACTTACTTTTGGGTTCACAGTAAAATCCACTGTAGCATCTCAAAAAATGCAAGTACTACAACCTGAGATGACTGCAATCCAAAAGAAATATGAAGGCAAAAAAGATGAACAATCACGTATGAAGCAAGCCCAAGAAATGCAAGCTCTATACAATAAACATAAAATCAATCCATTTGGTACGATTTTAGTCGCATTCATTCAATTTCCAGTGATTATCGCCATGTGGCAAGCAGTTCAACGCTCAGAAGCAGTACTCAATGGTGTATTATTTGGTGCAGAACTTAATGTAACACCATTGCAAGGAATTCTTGCTGGACAGTGGTTATACCTAGCAATCTTCGTTTCAATGGGATTATTCCAATTAGGATCGATGTTATTACCTCAATATCTTGCTAAGCAAACAGCTATCAAGAATGGTAAAAAAGCACCGGCAAACAGCCAACAAGGGATGATGATTGGGATGTTCGTATTCATCATGTTTATCTCTGTTAACTGGCCAACCGCAATGTCACTTTATTGGTTAGTAAGTAGTGCTGCTCAAGTCGCTCAAACTTTATTTATTCAAGTTCAATACATCGACAAACCTGTCGCAGGAGCCTAATATGATCAAACGTTACTCAGGAAAAAACTTAGACGATACTTTAGCTCAAGTGGCTAAAGAAAAAGGTGTTCAAGTTTCTGAATTAACGTATTATGTCGTTGAAGAGAAAAAGGGTATTTTAGGATTTGGTGCTGAAGTCACTCTCGAGGCCTATGCTCTTAATGATGTATCGTTATTCATTAAAACTTATTTAGAAAAATTCTTCTCACATTTTGATCAAGAAGCAGAGATTGGTGTAGATCGCCAAGGGGAAGTCTTCAAAGTACTCATAAATGCATCAAACAACGCCATTTTAATTGGAAAAGCCGGTCAAACACTACAATCCCTTGTGAGCGTTGTACGCTCAGCGACAAGTTCTGAATTCAAACGTCGGTTTGTGATTAACGTCGATATCAATAACTACAAAGTTGATCGATATGAAAAAGTTCGCTTAATGGCTGCACGAATTGCTAAACAAGTTCAGCGTACACGTATTACCGCTACATTAGACCCTATGCCTAATGATGAGCGTAAAGTCATTCACCAAGAACTTCAAAAAGTAAGAAACATTAAGACTGAAAGTGAAGGCGAAGGACCTAAACGTCGACTCAAGATTATGTTTGATAAACAAAAAAACTAACTTTCCTTTCTAGGAAAGTTTTTTAATCAATGTGAGGAGTGTATAATTAAACCATGCCTATCAAAATGATTGTAGGATTAGGTAATCCTGGGAAAAGATATGAAACAACACGCCATAATATTGGTTTTTTGGTCGTTGATGAAATCTTTAAAGCTTGTGAAGTGAAGAATACTCAAGATAAGTTTAAAGCATCATTAGCTCAAGTCACATACAAGGGTCATTCATTATTACTTGTAAAGCCACAAACCTATATGAATCTATCAGGAGAAGCTGTTGTTTCAATCGCAAACTACTTTAAAATCCCTGCATCAGAGATCATTGTTATCTGTGATGATTTAGATCTACCTGTTGGAAAGATAAGACTACGTGAGCGAGGTAGTTCTGGAGGACAAAAAGGTCTTCAAAATATCATCCAAATGATGTCGACTCAAGATATTCCAAGAATTCGCTTTGGAATTGGAAAGAATCCTCTTATCGAAACCTCAGATTATGTATTAGGGCAATTTGAAAAAGAAAGTATTGATCGTGTGAAAGAAGGTATTATTCAAGCCAAAGAAGCAGCACTACTCAGTGTTGAAAAAGACTTTGTGAGCGCAATGAATCAATTCAATAAACGATGAAATCATTATTTAGTACCATACACATTCCATTAGAAAACGAACTTCTTCATCAGAAAGAAGTTTTTTCGCACTTAAATATTGCCCAAGAAGCCATTTTACTTGTGGACTCATTTATCAAACATCCCCGCCCAATGTTAATTATTAAACCTAATCTTTACCAAGCTCAACTACTGTATGAGCGTGTTTCAATATTCTTAAATGATGAAGTTGTACTGTACTCGCAAGAAGATTCTTTAAGAGTTGAAGAAATTGCTCAATCATTTCAAAATCAAAGTGAAAAGATTAGAACACTCATTAAAGTCATTCAAAACGAAACATTGATGGTTATTTCTCATGTTGGTGCAGTGACTCGTAAGATTCCAGACAAGAATATTCTTAAATCACATATTCTTTCTTTAAAATTAAACCAAACCATATCCATGGATCAACTTGAAGACCATTTAATCAAAGTTGGGTATGTCAAAACGCAACGAGTCGATCAACCATTAACTTATGCGAGAAGAGGATATATCATTGATTTCTATGATTTAAACCAAGATCATCCAGTTCGATTTGAATTTTTTGGTGATGAAATTGATTCAATTAGGTTATTTGATTTACATTCTCAAAAAACAGTCTCACATATTAACCAAGTGGATGTTTATTTTGCGAGTGAAACTCTAATGAGTGAACATGATTGGAAAAAACTTGAGAAACTCATTCATAACACATCCATGTCTTCAAAAACATTCAAGACTATGACTTCATGGATTGAAGAAGTAAAAACATACGGATTCAAACCCAAAGACTATCCATTATTTGCATGTGCAACTCCTAAAACATCATTAATAGACATGTTTATCAATCAACACGTCATCATTTCTCCCTACGAACAAGTCATTGAGAATGTTCAGAAAAACATTCATGAAAACACTGAATTTTTAGTTGAAAAACATGCTATGGATGAGTGGATTCTTGATGTGGATATTTTACTTGACTATATCGATCTTGAAAGAAAAACTAAACTTCATGCTTTCAAAGAGTTTGAGGATCAATCTAATGCGTATTTAGGTGTACACACCCTAGATATTGGGCAAGGCATACTAGAACATCGTCTAAGTACACTAAGTAAGATGTATCCAGGATATACCATGGTATTTATGATTGAAAACCATCATATCCAAGATATTGAACATGTCATTAAGGACCAAGATATTGAGTTATCTTCATTTTCATTTCAACCAATCGCTTTAAAAGAAGGACTAGTGTTTGAAAGTTCAAAAGTTGTTTGGATTAGTACTAAGGAGCTCTTTAATACCACCCCTACATTAGGAAGATTTATCAATCGCTTTAAAGAAGCAGAAACGATTCAAACTATTGAAGAACTCAAAGATGGTGATTATGTTGTTCACCAACATCACGGGATTGGTATATATCGAGGCATTGTCACCAAAGATGTTTTTGGATACCACAAAGATTTTATCTATATAGAGTATCGTGATGAGAGTGTTCTCAATATCCCAATTGAACAATTCAGACTCATTCGTAAGTTCATTGCGATGGATGGCATTCGACCTAAGATTAACAAATTAGGATCTTCAGAATGGAAGAAAACCAAAGATAAAGTAAAACAAAACGTGAGTAATATAGCTGAGCATCTCATTGGGCTATATCAACTTAGAGAACAAAACATAGGTCATGCCTATTCACAAGATACTGAAGAACAAATCCTCTTTGAACAAGATTTTGAATTTGAACTTACAGAGGATCAAAAGCAAGCCGTCATTGATATTAAAAAAGATATGGAATTACCTAAACCGATGGATCGACTATTATGTGGTGATGTAGGGTTTGGTAAGACCGAAGTAGCAGCTATTGCGGCTTTTAAAGCCATTCAAGATCATAAACAAGTGGCATTCCTATGTCCAACCACAGTCTTGTCCTTTCAACACATGAAAACCTTTGTGAATCGCTTTAAAAACTTTGCGATTAATGTCAAAGTAGTGAATCGCTTTGTGAGTGCAAATGAAATCCAAAACATTCTTGATGATTTAAAACATCATCGCATTGATATTCTGATTGGCACTCATCGATTGTTATCTAAGGATGTTGAATTTAAAGACTTAGGATTACTAATTATTGATGAAGAACAACGTTTTGGTGTTGAGCATAAAGAAAGAATTAAACAGCTTAAACTAGGCGTTGATGTCTTATCTTTAAGTGCAACCCCAATCCCAAGAACATTACAGATGTCTTTAATTGGCATTCGTCAATTATCACAGCTTAATACCCCACCTAAAAATAGAATGCCGATTCAAACCTATGTCGTGAAGAAAAACATAGGACTGATCAAAGAAATCATTGATAAAGAATTATCTCGTCATGGTCAAGTATTCTACTTACATAATCAAGTTGAAACCATCTATTCAGTGGCATCTCGCCTTCAACAATTATGCCCTCAAGCTAGTTTTGCGGTAGCGCATGGTCAAATGGATAAAGACCATATTGAAGATGTTATGATTCGCTTTAATCGAAATGAAGTCAATGTGTTAGTATGTACCACCATCATTGAAACAGGCATTGATATTCCGAATGCGAACACGATGATTGTGGATCAAGCAGATCGTTTTGGGTTATCTCAACTGTATCAAATTCGGGGTCGAGTTGGCCGCAGTGATCGTTTAGCCTATACGTATTTAATGTATGAAGGACAAAAGAACCTTTCTGAGATTGCATCTAAGCGACTTCAAGCGATTAAAGAGTTCACTCAACTTGGAAGTGGATATAAGATTGCAATGAGAGATCTCACCATTCGTGGCGCTGGAGATCTTCTTGGGGACCAACAATCAGGATTTATTAATACCGTCGGGATGGATATGTATGTCGACTTACTAAAAGAAGCCATTGCGGAGCAAATGAATGAACCAATCAAAGAAGAAAGCAGTGTTTCTCACTTTGATGTGGCAGTGGATGCGTATATTCCTAAATCTTATGCAACACACGATGGTGAGAAGATTCATATTGTCCAGACATTACAATCGATCACTTCACTTCAAGCCTTATCAGAATATGAACATCAAATACAAGATCAATATGGACATTACCCAATTCATGTGGCCTATATGTTTGAGAAGAAGCGTTTAGAAATATTCTTAAATGATGATAGTGTGGATACGTTTAAAGAAAAGACAAATCATG
The DNA here is from genome assembly GCA_018333955.1 of Erysipelotrichia bacterium. Taxonomy (GTDB): domain Bacteria; phylum Bacillota_I; class Bacilli_A; order Erysipelotrichales; family Erysipelotrichaceae; genus UBA6182. The sequence continues at coordinate 29,496 of JAGXSD010000056.1, read as the reverse complement.
TGGAAATCGCATTTGCCCCTTCTTTATCATCACATATTGATGGCGTTCAACTTTTCAAGCAAATCTTTGGATTAAACCCTGATATTAAACTTAGTTACATTAAAAACAAAATCACCCTCACCATTCCCAAACATGATGAATGGTTAAAAGAGATTATAGAAGCCATTAAAGTGGTTAAGGAGGTATCCCGTGCGCATTGATAAATTCTTAAAAATTAGTCGAGTACTAAAAAAGCGTAGTGTCGCAAAAAAACTTGCGGATTTTGATAAAGTGTCCATAAATGGAAAACTTGCGAAACCATCCACACTAGTAAATGTCGGGGATGTAGTGAATGTTACTTTTGGGGAGAAAGAACTCACGTTTAAAATCAAAATGATTCTCACTCATCCAAAAAAAGAAGACATTGATCATCTCATTGAAATCATGGATGCATCTTTAAGTATCAAGTAATTTAGTTTATAATGAGAGCGATATGAAAAAGACGAGTTCAAAACAATTCTACATTCAAATGATTATTAATATTGTTATGGCAGGGATGTTTATTGTCAGTATCTTCTTTTTCGTGGACGTAGCGCAAGAAATCATGGTGACGTATCAACTTCGCCAACAATTAGATCTCGTTAAAGTTCAATATCAAGCTGTTATTGATGAAAACGAAGCTTTAAAAGATCAAAAAGGCAAACTAACTGATCCTGAATACGTTAAGAATTATGCCCGTGCAGGATATATGTTGAGTAAAGAAGGAGAACAAATTTTCTTCTTGCCTCAACCTTCAAACAACGACTAAACAAGGCGAACCTTGTTTTTTAATGAAAAGGAGCAACTATGAGTCAAAGACCTTTAGTATTTGTGATTATGGATGGCGTGGGGATTACCCCAGAAACCTTTGGGAATGCGGTCGCCTCTGCTTACACCCCAACCCTCGATTACTTAATGAATAATCATCCAACCCTACTTATGAAAGCCCATGGAACGGCCGTTGGATTACCAAGTGATGACGATATGGGAAATTCAGAAGTTGGACATAACGCTTTAGGATGTGGCCAGATTTACTCTCAAGGCGCAAAACTTGTGAATGAATCGATTGAAGATGGATCAATTTTTGAGTCAGAAACTTGGAAAGAACTTGTGGAGTTTTCAAAAGACTCTACCATGCATCTTATTGGATTACTTTCAGATGGAAATGTCCACTCAAACATTCAACACACCTTAGCCTTAGTATCTCAAGCTAAGAAAGAAGGACTTAAACGAGTTCGTCTTCACACTTTACTTGATGGTCGTGATGTTCCTGCGAAAAGTGCACTCATTTATGTTGATAAGCTAGAAGCTCATTGTGCTTCTCTTAATGATGAAACCTTTGATGCTCGTATTGCAAGTGGTGGAGGACGTATGCTTGTCACCATGGATCGTTATGAAGCTGAATGGGGCATGGTTGAACTTGGATGGAAAACCCATGTTTTAGGTGAGGGACCAACCTTTACTAGTGCTACAGAAGCCATTGAATCCACTCGCGCAAAAAAAGATGTTTCAGACCAATACATTGAACCATTTGTGATTGTAGAAAATGGTGAACCTGTCGGACGTATTCTTGATCATGATGCTGTCATTCTTACCAACTTTAGAGGTGATCGTGCTTTAGAAATCTCACGTGCTTTTGAAGAAGTGAACTTCACAAAATTTGATCGCAAGTTTGTTCCTAAGGTCATGTATGCAGGGATGTTACAGTATGATGGCGACTTAAAAATCCCAAATAAATATTTAGTTAACCCACCACGCATTAAAAACACCTTAACAGAGCATTTACTTCCTCATGGTATTCGTATGTATGCCATCTCAGAAACGCAAAAATATGGTCATGTAACATACTTCTGGAATGGTAATAAATCTGGAAAATTCTCAGATGAGTTAGAAACATTTGTGGAGATTAAATCTGATTTAGTTCCATTTGATGAGAGACCATGGATGAAATCTGCAGAAACAACGGATTTAATCATCGAAGCCTTAAAATCAGGACAATATGATTTCTTACGTATTAACTATCCTAATGGGGATATGGTGGGTCATACGGGATCATTCTTATCCACTCAAATCTCAGTTGAAGCAGTGGATTTAGGATTAGAACGCTTAAAGAAAGCTGTTGATGAGGTGAATGGAATCTTGGTGGTGGTCGCGGATCATGGGAATGCTGATGAAATGTATGAACCAAGTAAAGATAAGAGTGTTATGAAAGCTAAAACAGCACACACATTAAATCCTGTCCCATTTATTGTGTATGGAGCAGATGTTGTGTTAAAAGAAGGTAAGTTTGGGTTAGCCAATGTAGCTTCTTCATTATCTCAACTCTTAGGCATAGAGCCTAATCCAGTGTGGGAAGAAAGTATGATTGAATCAATTAAATAAATGAAACAGGTAAGCTGATGTGAGCTTACCTGTTTTTAAATCATGAGTAAGAAAATTATGTTATGCACTTTCTATTTTTTTCATGCGAATAAACAAGAATAATGATATGAATCCATTCACACTCATCGCAAATAATAGATGAAATGATTGGAGCACAATGGCATAAATATTAGCATAATTAGTTAACCTATGTAATGTATCAACAAACCAAGCACTGTACAATAAATGAGGGAGAATGGATAATAACCACACATTCACAAGCATAAACTTAAATATCCAGTGTTTTTCAAACTTCAATGTATCATGAATGATCATGAATAATGCAACCCCGATAAGCTGAATAACAAATCCAGGAATAGCCTTGTTGGTTCTCCAGAAAATATACAAAGATCCATCTGCCATTGCTCCAATTGAAATTAATAGGCCAATGAAAACTAAGAGTGTGGACACAATAAATAAGTTTCTTGGTGTTAAAAACAAGGATCGAACTGATGGTGATGAAGTAGTCATATAGTTCTCATTATCATCCTTAAGCAAATAATCAGTGGATACTGAGAAAATATTACTCATTAAGACAATCTTATCAATATCTGGACTTGCTAGATCATTTTCCCATTTTGATAATGCTTGACGTGAGACTTGGAGTAAATCTGCTAATTCATCTTGGGTTAGTTGTGCTTTCTTTCTTAGTGCTTGTATTTTGCAACCTAAAGTCATTTTAATACTTCTCCTTAACTAGGTCTATCTTACCTCATATCTTGGTTGCGTTCTACCAACCTTCCTTTGAATTTGCGCAACTGGTGGTTGCATTTTGAAAAAACATGAGGGAAACAGTTGAAAAATGAAGGATTTTGAACAATTTTCCATCATAAATACTTAAAATGGTTAGAAAATTGTTAGTTTATGAAATTATGACAATTATTAAACCTCTTGCTATCTAATACTTAGATAAATATTAAAATTTAATAATTATGTGATTTTAAAAGTCATTATCATGTATAATGTTTTGAAATGAGGTGTTTTTATGTTAGTCATTCAATCGTTATCAAAAGCTTATGCAAGTGGGAAACAAGTTTTTCCTGTCCTTAAGAATGTGAATGTCAGTATTCACGAGAAGGATTTCGTGATGATTATGGGTGAAAGCGGAAGTGGAAAGTCCACATTTCTAAACTGTATTTCAACACTAGATAGACCTACATCAGGTCAAGTGCTCTTTAAAAATGAAGATATCACCAAAGCCACAAACCAAAGAATTCAAAGATTTAGAAATCATGACGTCTCTTTTGTATTCCAAGAAAATATTATGATAGATACCTTAACTATGATTGAGAATGTTATGATGGCTTCTTTAGAACATTCAATTGATGTACGAACACGTGCCCATGAACTGATGGTGTCCATGCGTGTAGATCATGTAAGTGATAAGTTTCCTACTCAAGTCTCTACAGGTGAAAGACAACGATGTGCAATAGCGAGAGCACTCATGAATAAACCAGCCATTCTTTTTGCGGATGAACCCACAGCGGCCCTAAATCCACAGTTTGCGAAGGAAGTTATGGATATTTTCACATCCTTAAATGCACAAGGACAAACCATTGTGATGGTGACGCATTCGCTTAAAATCGCTTCTTATGGCAATCGCTTCCTTTTACTTCAAGATGGAACATTTAGTGTTGATGAATGCTTATCTGGAACTCAAAAAGAAAAACAAGCACGTTTACTAGAGCTTGCGAAAGATATCCTATGATGATGTTTAAAGCTTTTATGCGCAAACAAGGGACCTTAATTAGTATGGTCTCCATGATGATGGTGATGCTTTTACTAAGTACGCAGGTTTTAATGACGTATCAATTTAAGCATGAAACATTAAGCCAACGAGTTGTTAATACGAATAGCCCACAAGTGATGATTCATGTGCATAATCAGTTCTATTTTCGCTTTCTTGAGCAAGCCATTGAACAATACAATGCTCAAGTAGAATTTGATCATCAAAGAGTTTCATTTGAACAAACCACTGTATTCAATACGTCTATGAATAACTTCAAGTTACTCTTTGAAGTGATTACTCCAACGCTCATTCAATCACTTCCGCTTGTGGAAGGACAACCACTTAGTGAACTTAAAGCTGATGAAGCAGCGATTATGCCAAGTTATGCGAGTGAACTAAGAAAAAAAGGGATTGACCCACTTAATCACACGCTTTCCTTAGAAACAAGTAGTGGTACTAAGTACTTTAAAATTGTGTCTATTGTGGATTATCCAAACTATAATGATCCATATATTCAAGATAACGGATTAAAATCAATTCCTCTTTTTGATTTCCCTTATCCAAGTGCCGCTTTAATCTTAGAAGATCAAGTTAAAGAACTTATTAGTCCTACAGAACCGGAAGAAATCTTAGGTCATCGTGATCCTCGAGTGGGCAGTTTCTCAGGATTCTCACAGGCAGTACATTTACGATTTGAAACATATTCCCTTGAGAATGAGCGCATTCTCATGAACTTCATGTATCGTAGTCTAGGGTATATTCCAGAAGCAATCACGTTCTACCCTATTTATGAGTATTCCGACTATCTGTCAACTAGTGAACAACTTTATTCTATGATTACACGCTATGGTCTAGTCGGGCTTTCACTGCTTAGTGCATTAGGACTTGTTGTATTACTTCGCCAACAGTTCCTACAGAACATCAAATCCTTGGGCCTTCTTATTACTTTAGGACATTCATATCTTAAGGTAAGTTTTATTCTCATCTCACGCTTTATCTTTGCATGGGGATTAGGCCTTATTTTGTGGTTAGGACTCAATGTTGCGATCTTACCCCTACTACAAACAAATCAAGAACTATCCAAGATTCTTGATCAAACCTCCCTCATTCTCACTGTGAGTGGGGGTGTCGTTTCAGTGATATTCTTACTCTGGATGAGTATTAGTGGATACTTAAGTGTACGTTCACTAAACTATGCGCATTCCTCCTTAAAACATCAACGTAAGAATACCATTTCAATATTTCCTATTAAGAAACATTGGAAAATTAATGTTGCGATAAAAGGACTTGCATCGCGCTTAAGTTTCACCAGCTTAATGATTCTTATGACAGGACTCATTCTTTCAAGTGCAACCTCATTTGCACTCATCTCTCATCAAGTCTCTAACATCTACAACAAAGACACTCTAGGCATAAAGTTCGACTACATTGTCTTAGATGCCCCATTTAAACATTATGAGATTACTAGTGACATTGCCAAGTCGCAAGTTTGGGTTCAGAAGTTTTCGAATTATTTATTCGTGGATGTCCATTACTCAAAAAACTACTTTAACTACTATAAATCTTCAGTTCTGTTCTTTATGGCTCATATGGAAGGATATGTGACGCCTATTGGAGGTGAACTTCCTGAGGATTTACGAACTTCTTTTAGAGAATGGAAATATGATATCCGTGAAACCATGGCCTCACGCAAACAAATGGAGAAAACAGATAGTTTCATCTATTCTGTTGAGAACGTTCAAAAGTATAAGTCTGCTGAGCGAGGATACTTATTCTTATCAGCCATTAATCCATCGCAAAGTAATCGTGAAACCGCAGCACAAATTAAAGGCACAATGAATACCCTCATTGATCAAGGATGGATTGCCTATGTGTATCGAGATCAACTCATGGTTGAAGTGGCAGTTCCCTACTTAGAAATGTATTTATTCAATTTAAAAGAAGGTGTCAATGCAAGTGAAGCCGAAGCACTTATGCGCCAAAACAATATTCAGTTCATGGCTTTTGATGAGATTACTACAATTCTCAATGAAGTCAATCAAGAAACTCAAAGACAAACATTTAGTTTTATCTTCATGGCGATAAGTTTACTTATTGGGTTACTCATCGTGGTCCTAGGTGTTTACTTCAAAACCATGACCCTAGAACAAGCTTCAAATGATCATTTACTTCACCAATTAGGGTTAAAACAATCTACACTCAAACAAATCAAGGTTACTCAAGTTGGATTTGTATTAGGATCAGGTGCTCTGATCTCAAGTCTAGTACTTCCATTCTTATTTGGAAGGATGCATGATGATATGCTACAAGCCTATGGTCTTTATACGACTCTTCCAGTACCTTCTTGGATGCTTTTAAGTCTTATCACCTTAACCCTCATTACACTGCTTACCTTTACATTCCTTTATCAAATCCACAAATCAATTCAAGACTAAGTGAAACAAAAGTTTCACTTTTTCTTTGAAATGATTGAGATAAATGGGGAGAGTGGTATAATACAATTGTATACAGTATACAAAATCAATAAGGAATGCATGTATGCAAAAGATAACCCAGATTCCAGCACGAATTAAAATAGCCCATGAAATTAAAGCTGCGATCCTAAGTGGACAACTTGCGCCACTTACTGAACTTGTTCAGGAAAAACTGGCTGAAATGCTTGGTGTTTCACGTACCCCAGTGAGAGAAGCTTTTCAACTACTAGAAAAAGATGGTTTTATTGACTTAGTGAATAGTAAAAAGGCGATTGTCCGTCGTTTTGATGCCAGTGATGTTGCGGAACATTATGACTTAAGAGCACTTCTAGAAGGGCAAGTGGCTTTTAAAGCAACTCAAAATCATATGAATACTACGATATTAGAAGAACTACTTTTAGAAATGGATCAACTTGCAGGGACTTCAGAGTTCATTGAAAAGAATCAAGCTTTTCATCAAGCAATTTGGGAAGCGTCACAATGCATTAAACATGTTGAGTTTATCCATCATTTATGGAATCGCATTCCCGCAGAATTTGTCAGCATTTCAAAGTCAGCTCAACTTCAAGCCAATCAAGAACATAAAGCCATTGTGCAAGCGATCAAAAATCATGATGAAGTTCAAGCCAATGAAATGATGCAAAGGCATATCCTCAGAACTAAACAAGACTACCTAAAACGATTGGAACAAACCAAGCCGTTTTAGGTTTTTTTAAACCTCAAATAACTCTAAACCTATGAATAAACCCCACTTTCCCCACCTTCAAGATAAAGAAAACCTTGTTTTAAGAAAACAAGAGCTTTATACCATGTACCAAAGCCCAGTGCTTAGTATTCAAGCCAATGATCCTAGTGAAAGTAAACTAAGTGGCTGGAATGCATGGATTAATCATACATTTGAAACAGTAGTGACTTCTAAATATCCTATCTTATATAAGGAAAGAAACTTCAATCATCTTGGAATGATGACTCACCTTGTGATTCAAGAAGATCCAATTAAATTAAAGAAGTTCTGTATCGAACTAGAATCAACGCACTCATGTGGTCGAGCAGTAGATTTAGATGTATTTGTGAAAGATAGAAACATTTCTAGACATGATCTTGATATTGATGAGCGAAAATGTTTTGTCTGTGATGAAGTGGCGAGAGTGTGTATTAGAAATCAAACTCATTCAAAGAATGAAGTCATCTCATCCTTTCAAAACCTCATCTTAGATTCACTACAGAGTAAAGAAGATGTCATTCGCTTTGCCTTACTGAGTGAATGCATGCTTCCGATTAAGTTTGGCTTAGTGACTCCACTTTCAAATGGAGTGCATCATGACATGGATATCCATACGTTTCTTCAAAGCATTGACGCGATTGTTCCTTACTTTAAAGAAGTTGAACTCATTCATCTTAACCAAAGCCTAGAAGATGTCTTCGCCAAGTTACGCGAACTTGGTAAAAGGATAGAGACTGCTATGTTTGAAGCTACAGGTGGTATTAATACTCATAAAGGTGCCATCTTTCTCTTCTTAATGATTCTCATGGCAAAGCGTTATCCTCAACCTCTTCATGAAGCCTTAACTGCCTTAGCTCAATCCTTAATTCGAGACTTTGAAGCCATAAATCCTGAACACCCTCAAAGTGAAGGAGAAAAACAATACCTTCTCTATCGCACCCAAGGGATTAAAGGATTTGTGCTTGCAGGGGGAGAGCCATTAATAAGTCAAACCTTAGAGTATGTCCAATCCAAACCCGATTCACTCCATCATCAAGTGAACACACTATTGAAAATTATGAGTCAATGTGAAGACTCTACCATCATTAAAAAAGTAGGGCTTCAAGGACTCAAAGACTTTCAACATCAAGCTTATCTTGCCTTTGAAAATCCGAAAGTTTGGCCAGAATTTGAAGCATATAGTATGCATCATCACACCAGTGCAGGGGGATCAGCGGATATCTTTGCGATAATCATCTACTTAAAACTCTCCCATGAAAGGAATCTATATGAACATTACTAAAACCTCAGCAGCAGGAACCTTAGAATCCAATGATGTTTTAATCACACTTCGTCCCAATCCTGAATTAGGAATTGAGATTAATCTTAAAAGTGTCGTCTTAAAACAGTTTGGGAAGCAAATTAAAGCAGTTATTCTTCAAACATTAGAAACTCATAATATCACATCATGCATTGTGGATTGTGAAGATAAAGGGGCCCTTGATTATGTGATTGTAGCACGCTTAGAAAGTGCAATAGGTCGACAAACATGAACACATCTTATTTATTTATTCCGGCATCAAATGCTGGGATGATCTTATCCAGTATGGTCCTTGAAGCAGATGCCATCATCTTTGATTTAGAAGATGGGGTTGCTTACTCTTCAAAAGATGCCGCAAGATCACTACTCAAACATGCTTTAGACACCTTAGATTTTCTTGAGAAAGACATCTATGTTCGCATTAATCAAGTGAATACTCCATTCTTTCTAGAAGATGTGCTTGTGGCTCAACATCCCAAAGTCAATGGAATAGTCCTTCCTAAGGCTGATTTGGAATCATTGAAGGTTCTACTAGATCACTTAGAACATCCTAAAGCCATTATTCTACTTATTGAAAGTGCCTTAGGTGTCATCCAACTTCCTTCATTATGTCAAATGACACCATTAGTCAAAGGATTACTCCTTGGGGGAGAAGATTTAAGTGTGGATTGTGGTGTTGAAAGAACCCAAGAGGGACATGAAATTGATTATGCTCGAAAAAGTTTGGTGATGCATGCGAAGGCTTTTAAGTTAAGTGCCATTGATACCCCATATGTACAGATTGAGAATCATCAAGGACTTATTGAAGAAACAAAGTATGCTCGCTCATTAGGATATGACGCTAAGGTGGCAATTAATCCAAGACAAGTATCCTATATTCATCAAGCCTTCGCAGTGGATTCTCATAAACTTGAAGAGGCGAAGAAGATTGTGGAAGCCTTTGAACACAACAAATCTCAAGGAATGGGTGTCTTTAATCTTGATGGCAAGATGATTGATGAACCAGTCTATCGACAAGCACTTCAATTAATTCAGCGTACACAAGGAAGGGGGAAGAAACAATGAAAAACAGTTTAGGACGAGAAGTTCCTTTTAATCCATTTATGGGCGTCCATCCTCTAGAACCTCAAGTTTATCCAGTCACAAAAAAGAATTTGTCTCAAAACAAACTTAGAAGAAACCTTGAGGAAGCCTTGGATGAACTACCTCTACATGATGGGATGACCCTCTCATTTCATCATCATTTACGAAATGGTGATGAAATAATGAATCTTGTGATGGGAGCGATTGCGAAAAGAGGATTTAAGGATATTACCCTAGTTGCCTCTTCAATCTTTGAAGTGCATGCGCCTCTTGTAAAGTTAATTCAAGATAAAGTCATTACAAAAATCATTACGGCATATGTTTCAGGAGCAGTTGCGCATGCGATAAGTGAAGGATATTGTGATCAGCCATGTCTTATTCATTCTCATGGATATCGTGCCTATATGATCGCATCGAAGAAAGTAAACATTGATATCGCCTTCATTGGGGTTCCATGTTCAACAGATCAAGGTGATGGAGGTGGAACTGAAGGTCCTTCTGCCTGTGGAAGTTTAGGGTATGCGGTTGCGGATGCAATGTATGCCAATAAGGTCGTGGTTCTCACAGATTACCTTCATGAACCCAAACATAGTCAAATCAAAAAAGAGTGGGTGGATATGGTGGTCATGGTGGATCGCCTTGGAGATCCTCAAGGCATAGTAAGTGGTACAACTACCATCACGAAAGATCCAGTAGGATTGAGTATTGCGAAGATGACACTTCAACTCATGGAAGCCACAGGATTATTAAAAGAAGGATTTAGTTTTCAAACCGGTGCGGGAGGTATATCCTTAGCCCTTGCGAAAGAAGTGTTTGATTATTGTGAACAACAACAAGTTCAAGGTAGTTTCATAAGTGGAGGCATTACAGGGTATCAAGTTGACTTACTGAATGCGAATCACTTTAAATCCATTAAAGATGTCCAATGCTTTGATTTAAAAGCTGTGAAATCAATGCATCATCATCCAAATCATCATATGATATCCGCTGATGATTATGCAGGACCTACGAATCCTCATAATATTGCGAATCAGTTAGATATCGTGGTTCTAGGAGCTACTGAAATCGATCTCGACTATAACGTGAATGTCACAACGGGATCAGATGGAGTGCTTTTAGGAGGTAGTGGAGGTCACTGTGATACAGCTGCTGGGGCGAAATTCACAATTATTGTTTCCAAACTTGTGAGTTCTAGACTCAGTGTTGTAGTGGATAAGGTCATGACCATTACCACCCCTCATGAAAGCATTGATGCCTTAGTCACAGATCGCGGGATAGCTATCCACCCTCGTCATCAAGCATTAATTGAGTCATTAAAAGAGAAGTCAAATCTACCAATCAAGAGGATTGAAGAACTCTATGATATCGCGATAAAACTCACAGGGAAACCAGAACCAGTACAGTTTGAAGATAAAATAGTGGCCTACAGTGTCTATCGTGATGGCACCATTCTGGATGTGATTAAGAAGGCGGTGAGTGACTCATCAGTGTGATATTTCACAATTCTTTCACAACACATTGACATGACTATGGAATCGTTTTAAGATGATATTGAATAATGTAAGCGTTATCAAAAGGAAGGAACTCATGAAATCATGAGGATCAAGGGAGTATGAGTCATACGATCGTATTAGGTGTTATTGGGGCGGATGTGCATGCGGTAGGGAATAAAATATTACATTATGCCTACACCCAAGCCGGCTTTTTTGTGGTTAATCTTGGGGTGATGGTATCTCAAGAAGAATTTGTGCAAGCAGCTATTGAATCTGGCGCAAAAGCTATCGTGGTATCGTCATTGTATGGCCATGGTGAGATTGATTGTCGTGGACTCAGAGAGAAATGTATTGAAGCAGGACTTGAAGATATTAAGCTTTATGCAGGGGGAAATTTAGTGGTAGGGAAGACGGATTTCAAAGAAGTTGAAGAAAAATTCTTAGCGATGGGATTTGATCGGGTGTATCCTCCTGGAACCGATCCTAAAACGAGTGTTGATGACATTAACAAGGACCTAAACTCATAATGCAACCCGTACTATGTATTGATTTTGGATCAACCTATACTAAAGTGGTGGGGATAGATATTGATGAACCCAAGATTTTAGGGCGCACCCAATCTTTTACCACGGTTAAAGAAGATATCAATATCGGATTAGAAAAAGCGATAGAGAAGCTTTATAAAATAACCGGAATCCAAGAGTGGCCAGTAAGACTGGCTTGTTCAAGTGCGGCCGGTGGTCTAAAGATGATTGCGATTGGATTAGTCCCTCAATTAACTATGGAAGCGGCTAAGCGTGCTGCACTAAGTGCAGGGGCCAAGATTTTAAAAACATATTCATATGAACTCAATGAAACAGAATTAGATGAAATAGCGAAACTTAAACCTGATATTATTCTTTTCACCGGTGGAATTGATGGGGGCAATCAGAAAGTTGTGCTTCATAATGCCCATCAACTCACGAAATGTAAAATACGTTGTCCGTTAGTCTATGCCGGCAACAAAGCGGTACGAGATGAAGTGAGTAAGATATTAAAATCAAGTGATTGGAAAGTGCATGTGGCGGATAATGTCATGCCGGTGCTAAATGAACTTCGCATTGATTCAGCGCGTGCACTTATAAGAGATATCTTCTTAGAACATATCGTTGTTGCGAAGGGATTAAGTAAAGTCCAAAGTACCATTGATAATATCTTGATGCCGACCCCTTCTGCGGTTTTACTTGCAGCCGAATTATTAGCCTATGGTCATATTGGCGCAAAAGGGATTGGAGAACTCATTATTGTGGATGTGGGGGGCGCAACGACTGATGTTCATAGTGTGGCGGAAGGTCATCCAACACAATCCAATGTTTTAATGAAAGGTTTATCAGACTTAAAAATTAAAAGAACTGTGGAAGGAGATCTTGGCGCTCGATATAGCTTACCTTCATTAGTTGAAGTCGTTGGCATTGAAGGCATTGCGGCCACGATACCAACCAGTGTTGAAGTCGTGCATCAAATCCTTAAAGATTTAGAAGCTCATCCGGAAAGTTTTGTGAATGAGCCTGGTTTATTAAAAACTTTAGATGATGTGGCGGCTGAGATTGCGGTCAAAGAAAGTGTAACGCGTCATGCGGGAACCTTAGAAGTGCATTACACTCCTTTTGGTACGGTTTACCAACAAACCGGCAAAGATTTATCCCATGTTTCTCATGTGATAGGGACTGGGGGTCCCCTCATTTATCATCACAATATTCGCTCTGCATTAAAAGCAGCCCAATTTGATCCTAAAAATCCGTTTAGCTTAAAACCTACCGCACCTAATTACTATATTGATAAACAGTATATTTTGGCTGCGATGGGATTATTATCCATCAAGTATCCAAAACAAGCATTGGCGCTTATGAAATCCGCCATCATCGAGGTTTAAATGAACATTAAGAATAAAAAAATTGAATTAAGTGAATTCATGGAGATGCGCAAACAAGTGCTTCTAGATTGGCCAACGGGAAAAGAAGTGAATTTAGAAGAAGCTTTCGCATTTCAAAAAAGTCTACCTCAAAATCTTTCATTCTCTTCTTTACTAAGTGATGCAAAGAAAAATAAATACATCTTAATCCAACCTCGTGCTGGAGTTGCGGCTTTAGATAAGCACATTGAATTACTTCAATACTTACAAGATGTAGGAACAGCCGATGGCTTGCCTTCCACCATTGATAGTTATACCCGTCATAAGAAATTCCAAGAAGCCCAACAAGGACTTGAAGAAAGTATTGTGGAAGGACGCTCATTACTTAATGGATTTCCTGCGGTGAATCATGGGGTCAGTGGATGTCGCCGAGTGGTACAATCATTAAAAGTTCCTGTTCAAGTTCGTCATGGTACACCAGATGCCCGCTTACTTGCGGAAATCACCTTAGCAGGAGGGTTCACTTCTTTTGAAGGAGGAGGAATATCCTATAATATTCCTTACTCCAAAAACATCAGTTTAGAGCAAACCATTAAAGATTGGATGTATGTGGATCGCTTAGTGGGGTTATATGAAGAACAAGGAATCTCCATTAATCGTGAACCTTTTGGACCTCTCACAGGAACCTTAGTGCCTCCTAGTATTTCTCATGCGGTGGCGATTGTCGAAAGTTTACTTGCGGCTGAACAAGGAGTTAAAGATATAACCGTGGGTTATGGTCAATGTGGAAATCTAATTCAAGATGTCGCCGCAATTCGTACCTTAGAAAACTTAACTGAGTCATACTTAAAAGAACATGGTTACAACGACATGAAGATTACCACTGTGATGCATCAATGGATGGGTGGATTTCCACAAGATGAAGCGAAAGCGTATGGAGTCATCTCTTGGGGTGCAGCAACAGCTGCTTTTGCGGGAGCGACTAAAGTTATTGTGAAGTCTCCTCATGAAGCCATGGGCATTCCAACGATGGCCGCAAATGCGCAAGGACTCATGACGACGAAGCAGATTGTGAGTATGTTGAAGGATCAAAGAATGCCATTAACCCAAGAACTTCAAGCTGAAATGAAAATTATTGAGCTTGAAACACGCGCGATTGTGGATAAGCTTTTTGAATTAGGAGAAGGCGATATTGCGCTAGGGACCATTCGCGGATTTGAAGCAGGGGTCATTGATATTCCATTTGCGCCAAGTAAATATAATAAAGGCATGATTTTACCTGCTCGTGATAATGTAGGGGCAATTCGTTTCTTAGAAGTTGGGAATTTGCCATTTAGTGATGAGATTAAAGCATTTCATGCGCAGAAACTGCGTGAACGAGCTGAATATGAGCGTCGTCAAGTAGACTTTCAAATGGTCATTGATGATGTGTATGCGATTGGTAAAGGAAAACTGATTGGACGTCCAAGTAAAGGGGAACAAGAATGAAGATTGTTGACATCTTAACTTCACCAGGAAAAACAGGATTTTTCTTTGATGATCAAAAAGCGATTAAGACTAATGCGGTGGCTGATGGACAAACTTATGTAGGGACACCGGTTACCCCAGGATTTAGTAGTGTGCGCGTAGCGGGAGAATCCATTAGTGTGATGCTAGTATTAGAGGACCAACAAATTGCTTTTGGGGATTGTGCTGCGGTTCAGTATTCAGGAGCAGGTGGACGAGATCCTTTATTTATTGCGCAAGATTATATGGAAGTCATTGAAGAAGTGGTAAAACCTATCTTACTTCATCAAGAACTCGATAGTTTTACGCGCTTAGCTAAACTTATTGATTCCACCATTAATCCAAAGACACAAAAACCACTTCATACTGCACTGCGTTATGGTTTAAGCCAAGCGATTCTTGATGGGGTCGCTAAGGCGAACCATACCTTTATGGCGGATATTATTGCGAAAGAATATCACACAGAAGTGAGTGATGATCCCATTGCGATCTTTATGCAATCTGGAGATGATCGATATAATAATGTGGATAAAATGATTATTAAACAAGCGGATGTACTCCCACACGCTTTAATTAATCATGTGCCTACTAAGTTAGGGTATCAAGGAGAACTTCTTCTTGATTATATTACGTGGTTATCGAAGCGTATCCTTGATAAACGCTTAGATGAGTCCTATAATCCAACCTTACATATCGATTTGTATGGGACTTTAGGAATTATCTTTGAGAATGATTTTGATAAGATTGTCGACTATATGATGGTGTGTGTTGATCGCGCTAAACCTTTCGCCTTAAACTTAGAAGGCCCAGTGGATATGGGAGAGCGTGAAGCTCAAATTGAAGCTTTAGCAACACTACGACGCATGGTGGATGAGCGAGGGATTGAGGTAAAGATTGTTGCGGATGAATGGTGCAATACCTTAGAAGATATTAAGTTATTTGTGGATAAGAAAGCTGGACATATGGTGCAGATCAAAACTCCTGATTTAGGAAGTATCCACAACACCATTGAAGCAGTTTTATATTGTCAGGGAAGTGATGTCTTAGCATATCAAGGGGGCACATGTAATGAGACTGATCGCTCTGCGCAAGTCTGTGCGCATGTGGCGATGGCCACTCATCCAATTCAAATGCTTGCGAAACCAGGCATGGGAGTGGATGAAGGGTTTATGATTGTGACTAATGAAATGAATCGACTTCGAGCATTACATCAGTATCAAATAAGACGAAAGGGACATTGATTGTACCTTTCTTTAATCCTATTTTTTCTTTTTAAAGTAGTTAACCTTAATCCATTTAAAGTTTAATGCGACATGAGTGAACCCAGCTAAGGTAAAGATGGTTCCTGCAATAGGATGGATTGCTCTAAACTGTGAGTAAGGAATTGCTCCTTGGGTTACAAATTGAATAATTCCAGGAATAGAAACCATAAAGAAACTTAATGCGAGAACAACGTTTACAATTTTTAATGCTTGAAGTCGTGTCATAACTTTCTCCTTTTTGTATATTATAGTGGACTTAAGTCCAACTTCATATTCCTTTGACTGTGCAAACCTTAAGAATCATGTAAGCACTCTTGGCGTCTTCAATTTCTCCGTTAAGAACAAGTTCTTTAAGTTTTACTAAAGGAAGTTTCTTAACTTCTAAATGTTCTCCTGGATCTAGGTTTTGTTTGATAAAGGTAAGGTCGGTGGCCATAAAACATGAAATCTTCTCTGAGTTGTAAGCGGGAGTAGGATAAATGTCTCCTAAAAAAGTAAATGAAGTAGAATAATACCCAGTTTCTTCTAATAGTTCTCGCTGAGCACAGATGAGTGGATCTTCTTGTTTTCCAAGTTTTCCAGCGGGAAGTTCAATCATGAATTTTTGTGCTCCATAGCGGTATTGTTCCACTACTAATACATCGTGATGTTCATCAAGTGCGCATATACATACACCCCCAGAATGTTCGATATATTCACGTTGGGCTGCTTCTCCTTCGATATCCACATGATTCGCATAGACATTAAGGATTCGACCTTGGTAAACCTTGTTGGTTTGGATGGTTTTTTCTATTTTTTTCATAGGTTGATTATACCATTAAACTCGTATTTGGTGCTTAAAGGAAGTCAGGGTGTGTGGTATAATACTTTGAGGAGAACTCTATGAAAAAAACTGGATTCATTACATTTGAAGGTCCAGATGGTAGTGGTAAAACCACCATTTCACGTAAAGTGGTGGAAGCTCTCATGCATGAAGGATACGATGTGGTTTACACACGTGAACCTGGCGGTATTGAGATTGCGGAAGAAATCCGAAATGTCATCTTAGATCCAAAGAATACCAAGATGGATGTGCGTACAGAAGCTTTGCTTTATGCGGCTTCACGACGACAACATCTTGTTGAGAAAATACTACCTGCCTTAGAAGCACAAAAGCTTGTTATTTGTGATCGTTTTGTGGATTCCTCCTTAGCTTATCAAGGCATTGGACGTGGCATTGGACTTGATGAAGTTTTTCAAATCAATCAATTTGCGATTGATCATCATATGCCTGAGTTAACACTATATCTAGACGTGAATGCGCAAACAGGGCTTTCACGAATTACATCCCGTAAGTTTAAAGATCGCTTAGATCGTGAAGATGTATCATTTCATCGTGATGTGGTGAAAGGATATGAGGAAGTTGTGGAACGTTTTAAAGATCGTATCGTTAAGATCGATGCGAATCGCTCTATTGAAGCGATTGTGAACGATGCTTTAAAGATTATTCATGAGAGGGTTTTAGATTAACTATGGCTAAGAAGAGAAAAGCTACAACCCAAGAAGTTGCTATCGCATCACCATTGGTGCCGCTTTTCACATCTTCAGACCTTCAAAAAGTACAACCTGTAGTGTATCAAGTACTCAAGAATAGTTTTGAGCGAGATAAAGTGAATCACGCATATTTGCTTACGGGCAGTGATCACACTCAACTCATGCAAATCGCAATTCTCATGGCGCAAAGTTTAGTATGTGAACACCCTGATATTCTTGCGTGTTCATACTGTGATTCATGTCAGCGGGTAGTAAAAAATCTTTACAGTGATGGTGTGATTATTAATAGTTTTCCATCTTCAATTAAAAAAGAGGAAATCCTTCAGCTTCAAAGCGATCTAGCAAACACCGCCCTCGAACAAGCGCAAAAGAAATATGCGATTATTCATCATATTGAACATAGTTCAGCCGAAGCGGCGAACTCATTATTAAAGTTCATTGAAGAACCACAGTCTTCATCACTCACAATTATCTTAACTACCACCGATGAAAACTCGGTTTTACCAACGATTCGCTCACGCTCTCAAAGCATTCGCTGTAATCCAGTCTTAAATCCACTTCGTATGGAAGATTTTGAGCTTGATGAATCCTTAGATGAAATGAGTTGGTATGCCTATGAAGCATGTGCTCTTACCCCATTAGATTTAGAACAACTTCTTAAAAAAGAAAGTTTCCCTTTAACCATTGATTCCTTTAAAAAAGGATTAGAAATGATTAATAAGCGCTATCCATTTGCGGTCTTTGGACAAAAGCAAATGTTTAATCTTAAAGAAAGTGCTTCAAAAGAAATCGTATCGGATACATGGTCCATCTTTTCACGATTATTTAAAGATGTGGCCGCTCATCAAGCTCCTTTAGGGGTTAAGATGAGCCCAAAACAAGGTTTAGATGGTCTCATCTTAACCCAACAGTGCCAACAAAACTTAGCCACCAATGCGAATTTAAACCTTTGTGTTGATCAGTGGTTAATTGAACTGGAAAATTTAATGAAGGAGGAGAGCGTATGAAAAGCTTTATTGCCCGTACACTCTACAACCAACGAGTCGAGAGTGTGCTTGTGCATGATGATGAGGATCTTCAACTCAATGAATCCATTATCATTCAAACACATAAAGGACTTGAACTGGCCAAAGTCAAATCGATTCCTCAACTATGTGAAGAAGAGGGAGAGAATTTTTATGTTAGAAAAGCAGTGCAGGAAGACTTTGATGCATATGGTGAAGTGTCACTTTTAAATAAAAAAGTCAGACCTCAAGTTGTACGAATTATTGCCCAACATCGTTTAGCCATGAATATTGTGAGTACAGAATATTCACTGGATCAATCTAAATTATGCATTACCTATGTCAGTGATGATCGCGTTGATTTTCGTGAACTTTTAAAAGACTTATCGTCCACAATTAAAACGCGAATTGAACTGCGACAAGTTGGCGCACGAGATAAAGCTAAAGTTGTGGGGGGAATTGGAACATGTGGACAGGA
Source organism: Erysipelotrichia bacterium (assembly GCA_018333955.1). GTDB lineage: Bacteria > Bacillota_I > Bacilli_A > Erysipelotrichales > Erysipelotrichaceae > UBA6182. Next base: position 10,580 of record JAGXSD010000056.1, on the reverse strand, counting down.
AACATGTTGTTCAAGGTATAAGACAAAGTTTGATGTGATCTCCATCAATATGGCTAAAAACCAAGGATTATCATTAAACACGCAAAAACTATCGGGTCAATGTGGCAAACTCATGTGCTGTCTGAAGTGTGAGGACGAACAATACAAAGAATATAAAGAGTTGTTCCCTAAACAAAACTCCATCATTAACTACAAAGGCCAACCTTATAAAGTGGTAGGACTGAATGTCATTCAAAAGGTAATTAAACTCGATAATCGTAGTGAAGTGTTATTTGTCACATTGGATGATATTGAAACCCATGGAGGACCTGCTTCATGAACCGACAAAAATCATTTGAAAGTGAACATCCTAAGTTATATATTGTCGCCACCCCTATTGGAAATCTATCTGAGATGACTCCACGAGCCATTGAAATCCTTAATGAAGTGGATGTCATTGCCTGTGAAGATACACGTCATAGTGCAAAACTATTAAAACACTTCAATATTAAGACTAAACTTATTTCACACCAAAAATTTAATGAAAGTGAAAGTGTTAAAGGCATTCTTATGCTTTTACACCAAGGCCATCATGTTGCGCTTATTAGTGATGCAGGCTATCCACTCATTTCAGATCCAGGTCATGAACTTGTGAATGCAGTCATTCATCATGGATACAATGTCATTCCCGTATCAGGAAGTAGTGCCTTACTTAATGCGTTAGTTGCATCAGGATTAGTGACCCAACCATTTTATTTCCATGGGTTTCTTCCTAATCAAGCGAAAGAGCTTATTGGAGTGCTTACTCGAGTTAGACACTATCAAGCAACGCTCATTTTCTATGAATCACCTCATCGTATCGCAAAGACATTAAAGCATTGCCTCGAGTATTTAGGTGATCGTAAAGCTGTCTTAGTCAGAGAACTCACTAAGATGCATGAAGAATTCCTTCGGGGAACATTATCTGAGCTTTGTGAAGAGGCTCAAAATCTTAAGGGAGAAATGGTGCTCATTATTGATAAAGATGAAGGCACAAAACTTCCTGATATGGACCTCAGTGATGTGTATGCGAAGATCGAAGAATTCATCTCTAATGGCTATTCTGCTAAGGATGCGATTGCGGAAGTGGCTAAGATAAGTGGGTATCGTAAGAAACAAGTCTATGAGCTTTATCACTCCAAGCGTTGTTAACTTTACAACGCTTGGTGTGTAGCATATAATGAAACAAAGAGTTCATAAGAAGAGGGATAAAGCAGCATTTTAAGAGACTGTGTGGCTGGTGAGAACACAGAATGAAGCTTATCATAATGATCTTATGTCTATGAGTATGACACGTAATATTCATCGTCATTCCGCGTTAAGGATTAAGTTGCACGATTGTGAACTAAGGTGGTACCGCGCGTAATGCGTCCTTAGACAGTCGTTTTTTTATTCAAAAGAGGAAACACCATGACCAAAACACCTTATTACATCACCACGGCGATTGCATACACATCAGGCAAACCCCATATTGGGAATGTTTATGAAATTGTGCTTGCGGATGCGATTGCCCGATTCAAAAAAGAAGAAGGCTATGATGTCTATTTTCAAACTGGAACAGATGAACATGGACAGAAGATTGAAGAAAAAGCATTAGCCGCAAACCAAACACCACAAGCCTTTGTGGATAGTGTGGCTGCTCAAATCAAATCATTGTTCGATGGCATGAATGTTAAGTATGACTATTTCATTCGCACCACCGATCAAGACCATGAAAAGCGAGTTCAAAAGATATTTAAGAAACTCTATGATCAAGGAGATATCTATAAATCTGAATATGAAGGATGGTATTGTACCCCATGTGAATCATTCTATACCGATTCACAGTTAACGGATGGAAAATGTCCTGATTGTGGACGCGATGTTCATAAAGCTAAGGAAGAATCCTACTTCTTTAAACTTTCCAAATATCAAGATCGTCTCATGAAACATATTGAAGATCATCCAAACTTTATTCAACCACCGTCACGTAAAAATGAAATGGTGAATAACTTTCTTAAACCAGGTCTTCAAGACTTAGCTGTCTCTAGAACTTCCTTCAAATGGGGAATTCCTGTCGATTTTGATGATAAACATGTGGTGTATGTGTGGATTGATGCCCTTTCTAACTACATTACTGGTTTAGGATATGATGTGGATGGAAATCATGGTGATCTTTATAAAAAATATTGGCCAGCAGACGTGCACTTGATTGGTAAAGATATATTACGGTTTCATACATTGTATTGGCCAATTATGCTCATGGCCTTAGATTGCCCACTTCCTAAACAAGTCTTTGGACATCCTTGGTTACTTGTAGGGGATGGGAAGATGTCAAAATCAAAAGGGAACACGATTTATTCTGATGATATGGTGAAACTCTTTGGGGTGGATGGAGTTCGTTACATTATGCTTCGTGAAATGCCTTTTGCGAATGATGGATCCATTACGATTCCAAGTATGGTTGAGCGTATCAATACCGATATTGTGAATATTGTGGGTAACTTAGCAAACCGTACATGGAATATGTCAATGAAATATTTTAATGGAGTCATTGAAGCATCAGATGCTCCAACTCAAGAAGATCAAGAACTCATTGACCTTGCGATTTCACTCAAACACGATATGATTTCATCCATGAGTGAACTTAAAGTGGCGGAGAGTATTGAAGCAATTATTACACTTGCGAAACGTGCAAATAAATATATTGATGAAACACTTCCATGGAATATTGCGAAAGATGAAGCTCAAAGAGCACGCTTATCTCGAGTGATTAAAAACTTGCTTGAGACCATTCGCATTGTGGCGGTCGCACTACGTAGTTTTGTGCCTGAAACCAGTGATAAACTATTATCAATTCTCAATCATCCAGAAAGCAGTTTTGAATCATTAACTGATTTTGATGTGTTAAAACCTGGACATAGATTAAATAATGAAAACATTATTATTATGCCAAGACTAGTATTAGAAGATGTGATGAAAGCCTATGAAGCACAACTTCCAAAGGAAGAGAAAAAAGAAGAAGAACCTGTGGTTGAAGTTGATCCTGAAGCAACCATTGATGATTTTAAAAAGATGGTCTTTAAGGTTGGGGAAGTTCTTGATTGTAAAGTGCATCCAGATGCAAATAAACTGCTTGTCTCACAGATTGATGTGGGTGGGAAAGTGCATCAAGTCGTCAGTGGGATTGCAGCTCAGTTTAAACCTGAAGATTTGATTGGGAAAAAAGTGATGTTAGTGACGAATCTAAAACCGGTGAAGTTAAGAGGAGTTCTTTCAGAAGGTATGATATTAGTCGCCACTAATCGTGAAGGAAAACAGGAGATTGTGACCTTCACAAGCAGTGAAAAAGGAAGTAAGATTTCTTAATGTCACGCACCATTGTAAAGAAAGCTTTTCTTAAGTGGAGTGGTTTGTTTATTAGTGCCACCATCATCATGGCTGTGATAGGAAATTCGATTATCTTTGAAGGAGCGAAGCTACTATTCTCACAAAGTGTTAAGTTCATCTCTGATTTGAATCAATCAACAGACATCTACAAAAGAAATGTACCCCTATCAAGTGAATACACGGATGTGGATTTTGTCTATGAATATCGTGGTGAAGAAGTGCGCTTTAAAGGCTACATTAATGAACTCTCGGATGGCTTCTATCTAGTCTTCACTCAACAAGAAGTTAAAGATAACACCCTCTTTATCTTATCTAAAGTAACGTTCTCACAAGAAAACATGGCTTTATTTAGAGATTCTGTGATTGCGCAACTTTCGCAAGATACTGGATTAAGCGAAGCGGAAGTTTCAGCTTTGATACACCCAGAAATCTTCTATGATCATACTCAAAGAATAATCAATGATATTCCCATCGTAACGTTTTGGTTGTTTATCTTTGTGGGTTTACTATGGTTAAGTATTAGAACAACCACTCGATATCTCAAATTATTAGCTCATCAAGACATTAAACTTGCCTCAGTATGGGCTCAAGATAGTGGGAAAAGATTTAAAAACAAAGAGCGATATATTCTTAGTTCAGGACTTCTACAATGTGGAATGAATCCTGTTTATGTGGCTTATAGTGATATCTTGCTTTATGAGAAAGATACTCAAGGCATAACATTAAAAACAAAAACCCTCAAGTTTAAAATCCAAGCTTCTGAACAACTTTATGAAGAGATTGTTAAGAAAGTAGTTCCTGATTTTGTGATTAAGACATAAGTAAACAGTTCTCAATAAATGTTGAGAACTGTTTTTATTGCGTTGTGCTTGTCTCTTAAAATACTGAGTGATAATCTAAATGAAAGGAGAAAGAATATGAAAGGAACAGTACTCATTATATTAGGTATGTTTTTAATGGGATTAGCCTTCTATACCTACTTAGATTATGATGGTTTAGATTTGCCACTAGATTTAATGATTCCTATAGGATTTAGCTTTATTTTTGGGGTTATTTCATTAGTTTCTGGGTTTGCGGAAGGTGAGAAAGAAAGAGTGGCTCGATCAACACCACAACCAACTCCTCAACCCATTCAAACTCAAAGTGTTCTACATCAATGTCCAACCTGTCGTAAAGAAGTCAGTGCTGATTTTAAGGTGTGTCCTTACTGTGCTTCCTCACTTCAAACCTCATGTGAATCATGTGGTAAACCCCTTAAACCTGAATTTAAAGTGTGTCCATATTGTGCTCATCCAAGGTAAGCTTGCATTGCAAGCTTTTATTATGGAAGATAAGTGATTTTACTTCCTTTATCCTTCTTCACAATGACAAGTTGAGACTCAACACGCTCTTTCAGTTCACTCACATGAGAGATAATCCCAATGAGCTTATCATCATGTTTAATTTCTAAAAGGACATTAATGGCTGCATCCAACGATTGAGCATCCAATGATCCAAACCCTTCATCAATAAAAAGAGTATTGATTTGATGACTTCCCGCAAGATTTTGCATTAAATCAGAACATCCTAAAGCTAAGCTTAAAGCAGCTTTAAAGGATTCACCTCCAGATAATGAGCGTACATCTCTAGGTTTTCCACTTTCATAATCATAAATATCTAAATCAAGACCAGAGAGTTTACGACCTGGTTCTTCTTTTAAGACAAAAATGTATCGTCCATCACTAAGTCGAGAGAGTCTTAAGTTACTAAGTTCTAGAATACGTCTAAAGTAGTAAGATAAGACATAGGTTTCTAGACTTTGTCTTTGAGGGTTATTGCCTTTTGTCACTTGATATAAAATGTTTAAATCCTCAAGAAGTTTTGTGGTGGAAGCCACTCGATCTTGTTGTGTTTTTAGTTTATTGTGTGCCAATAATATACTTCGTGCTTTTTGGTTCATCTCCCCTATGATTTGGTTTTGAAGATTAATTTTTTCATTGAGTTCATGAATTGCCTTTTGGATTGGGGCTGTTTCTATCTGTGGATTTAAGTCACATTGTTTCTGTAGATTATTAACTAAACTTAGTGTTTGATTAAGGTTTAATGTGAAGGCTTGAATCTTAGTGGAAAGGGCTTGTTGAGAAGGAAGAGGTAGGTAGGAGGTTTGTTGTTCATCCATGGTTGAGAAACCAAAATCAGACAGGAGTTGATTGAGTTGAGTGCTTAATTCAAGGTGTTGTAGCTCATAAGATTTGAGCTGATCTTTGATGGATGATAAAGAACCTTCTTTTTGATTCAATTCACTGTGAGCTTTTTGAAGGTTATCTAATGTTTCCTTAAGATTTAGTTCAAAAGTGTTTATTTCAAAAGACAGTGAGTTAAGTTCATCTTGAAAAGATGCACTATCCACATCCTTAGGCAGTGATGCTTGTTTGTACTTAAGATTACTATCATAGACCGCAATGTCTAACTCATCTTGAGTGATTGCTGCTTTGATAGAATCGATTTGTGTTTGAAGCGAGTTTAATGTTTCTTTGAGTTCTACTAACAGTGATTGTTGAGTAGGTAATAAAGATAGTTTTGCATTGGCTTGGGTGACTTGACTAGAAGTGGCGGTGAGTTTTTCAAAGATGTCATCTTGATTTTTAGTGAGGTTATTCTTAAAAGAAGATAACTCAGACACATCAATATTTAACTGTTTAGAAAGATGTTGAATTGTGAACTGAAGTTGATCATGTTTCTTTGATTGGAGTAGAATCTGTTTTTGAGTGTTCTCTAAATCAGTTTGGTTTTGTTTAAGTTGTTCTAAAGAAAATGACTCATGGGTTGGTTGTGCTAATTGAGGATGATGAAGTGATCCACAGACTGGACATGGATCATTCTCTTTTAATTCCAACGCAAGATGATATGCACGGTCTTGAAGTAACGCTTGATTAAGAACATCAAGACGAGTTTGTCTTGTATTCTGCTCATCTAAAAGTTGATTTAACTCATCTTGAGTAGGAAGTAGTGAGTTTAGTGCATCTTCTAAATCAAGACAAAGAGAAAGCTTTTGATGGGTTTCTTTAAGCTGGTTTTGTAGCTTATCAACTTGTGATGCGAAAACCATCATTTCTTTTTCGAGTTGAATCAATTCAGTAAGTTCTTTTTCACACTGTTCAAGTTGTGTTTTGGATTGAGACTGTTGCTCAGTAAGCTCTTGAAGTTGAGATTGACCTTTTCTTAAAGACTCTTGTTTAGACTTGAGGTTATTTCTAATATCTTCAATCTCTTTAAATAGATGAAGTGAGCTTTCTAATGCTTCTTTTCTTTTCTTAAGTGCTTCGATACGACCTTGGTCCTCAAGATATGACTTTTGAGCATCTTGAAGTGGTTGAATCCTACTTTGAATGGAGACTATGTCTTTTTGAATGATCGACATCTTATCAGTTTGTGCTTCAATGTCTTTTTGATTTCTTATAAACTCGAGCCGTGTTGGTTCAACTACTAGTGCATCTTCAGCCCGTTTTAAAACAACTTTATCTTGTTCGATGAGAGGTTGTTGTGTTTGTAAGGACAGAAGATTTTGTTTTTCAAGATGAAGTTGTTGATGGATTTGATTGATTGAATTGGCTTTTGACAATTGATCATGTTGTTCTTTTTGCTGAGTAGTAAGAAGAGTGAGATCACTATTTTTGTGCGCAATGTCTTCTTGCATCTTTTCTAGTGAAGTTTGGATAACACTAAGTAGAGAATCCATGTTCTCTAAAATGATAGGACTGAATGATTCTAGAAGAGGATGATTCATTTTAATACTATCAAAAGTACTGATTAATGAAGTTTGTTCTTGTTCAAGTGAGTTTTTAGTAGATTTAAATTGTTCATAGAGAAGATTTTCTAGTGTGCTATAGATATGCGTAGAAAAGATACTTCTAAAGATCTTGGATTTATCAGCACTATCCGCAAACAGCAGTCGAGTAAATTCTCCTTGGGCAATCATGACCACTTGTTTGAATTGATGAACATCTAGTCCTAATAAAGACTTCATAGCTTGTTCCACTTCTTTTACACCTACAATGACATCTTGATGAGGACCAAAAAGGGTGACTTCATGAAGGTGTGGTGTTTTACGAGATGAAACTTTATAGGATGGGGTACGATGAATGCGGTATTGTTTTCCTTGAAGTTCAAAAATGAGTTCAACATAGGTTGGGGTTTGATCATCGACTAGATCACTACGAAAATTACGATTATTTCGTACACTTCCACTGCTATCTCCATACAAAGCAAACGTCATCGCATCAAAAAGTGTGGTCTTACCTGCTCCAGTAGGTCCAGTAATGAGAAACAACCCATCTTTCATAAAACGAGTAAAATCAATGATGGTTTCTTCTTTATATGGTCCAAACCCTTGAAGTTTAAGTTGGATTGGTTTCATTATTGTTCTCCCTTGCGACTTCAAATAGTTCATTCAATAGTTTTCGTTGTGATTCACTTAAAGACATGTCTTTCATGTCTTTAAAGAATTGTTCAAACACCTCAAGTTCACTGAGTTGAAGTGTGGATTGGGTGAGTGAAGATGATGACTCAAGTAGAGGTTGACTGTCTTTGGTATATCTGAACTTCAATGCATTAGGAAAGACATCTTTAATATGAACCATCGCATCAGTGATTTCTCGCTCATCAGTGCAATACACCATGACATAATCATCACTGGATGGCATAGATAATAGTTCATTCATGCTACCTTGAAGTATCCTTAAATCTCTAAGAGGGATAAGTGGAACATGCTGTGTTTTAACACCATCATGATTTAACTCAACGATGGTAAATCCTTTGTGTTGATTAACTTCATTTTCAGAATATTTAAGGATGGAACCACTGTATCGAATATGATCTTCTCCGACTTTTTGAGGGGCATGAAGATGCCCGCAAGCGACATAGTCAAAGAATGAAACATGTTCATAAGAAATATGATAAGAACCTCCTACAGATAAAGGAAGCTCGGAATCTGATTCAATACTTTGGGTTAACCCCACAAGAAATTGATGAGTAATCAAGACATGACGAGCATTAGGTTCGAAGTTTTGATAAGAGAGATACACTTTCATTGCTTCATCAAAACTTAAGGTTGCTTCAAGATCAAACATCACTTGAATTTGAGCTGGTTTAAAGTAAGGAAGACAATGGAAAACAATTTTTCCAAACTCATTTTCCATCTCAATTCTAGCCATGGTTGGCTTTAGTAACCCTTCAATTCGAATGAGTTGCTCATTCATTAAAGAAGACCCAAAATGTAGGCGATCACCAGAATCGTGATTTCCTGAAATAAGGATGATTTGAATGTGATAATCAAGTATGGCCTTCTCTAAGACTTCATTTAAAACTTTAATGGCTTCAACACTGGGAAGTGAGCGATCATAAATATCACCTGCCACAACACATAGTTGTATCCCTTCATGGTGAAGTCTCTCAAACATTTGAAGAAGTACATGACGTTGATCTTCAATTAGACTTCTTCCATGAATGATTTTACCTAAATGCCAATCTGCAGTATGGACAAATTTCATAACAACCTCTTTGATTCATTATACCATTTCATTGATTAATTCAAGGCAAAGAAAAGGATGAAGGTGAGTCTAGTGTCTACTTCAAGAGTTAAAATGATCAAATAATCTAATAGATTGTGAATGATGTGAATCTATTTACTCATATGATGACAATTTTTGAGTTGATAAGAAATCTGAGAAATTCTCAGGTGGGATAGCGATAGAAGAGTCAAATCGCTATTCACTGGTAAGTTTCAATACATTTAAGTTATATTGAGCATCAAGTGCAATCATTTAAAGTACTGATGTTGGAGTATCAAAACTTAAAGGATGAATAAAATCAAACAAGCACATTAGACCTCTCGATGATTCTTTTTTCATTCATGACAATATTGTTAATTCATCTGATTAGTTAAAGTTTCTTTGTATTTAACCATTCAGACAAGTTAATCTATTTAGATATTTAAATAGCTGAGATACTCTATAAATTTCTGTTGACAACCCCTCTATTTAAGGTGTTACTATGATGTTAACCATACGGGGGAAGAGTATGCTAATTATTCCTTGGAAAGAATCGGTTGATATATCAACACAACTCAATTTTCTAATAGTTATTTTCCTGATTTTATTAACATTCATAGCTATTGAGAGTAATTTTGATTTAGTTAAGAAACCACGGCACATTCTTTATTGGGCATCTATCTGTGCGAACATAATTATAGGAATAGGAATGGTTATTTGCTTCTACTGGTATATCGCATTACCGATGAATTTTCTATTCGCAAAAATCATTTTCAAACAAATGACTGAAGATACAGTTGAATACTCTAGATTTGAAAGACAAGGTGCTACAAGTCTGCTTAAACTGAAAAGGGAAGTCCAAAGAAAAGAATTCATGTTGAAATCAAAGGAAGAACAAGAAGCTCATTTAACTTGGTGTGATAAGAACCCCATTATTATCAATAAAACGAGATATTTTGTATTATCCTTATTACCTCCAATCCTATACATTATTGTAGTTTTAGTTATGCGTGTTGGATATCTTCTTTGGTGAAGGTTTTGATCTTTCCTGGTGTGTTGATGACTAAAGAAATGAACTTTCTAATGAGAAAACAGCATTGTATGAACAAATAATAACCTTATTTGATACTGTAGACGCAACGTTGAAATCTTCGCTAGCTCTTTCTTGTCTTCACATGTAGAAATCTTATTGGAGTGTCAACACTTTTTTGACAAGTTTAATAGTTAGTGATTTTTGATTCTAGACTTCAGAACGTTTCTGGTGTTTTTTGGTGTAAACAAAAAATCACTATTCATAGGTAGTCTTCAATGACTTTTAAGTTATATGAGCATCTAGTGCAATCTTTTAAAGTGCTGATGTCGCAATATCAAAATAATTAGGATAAATGCAAATAAAACAATCAAATTAGATATTAAGATGCTTCTTTTTGTCAAGTCCAGAATCTTGTGTAAAATCTATTAGTTAGTCAGTGGATTCATTTAAATGATCCACTTTTTTGTTTTCTCTGTAAACTTTATGTATTGGCGAGCACTGGATTGCCATTCTTCATGAACATCGATTAGGACTGATCCTATTAAACGTAGTGCTGATTGCTCATTTGGGAATATGCGTACCACTTTCTCTCTTCGTCTGATTTCAGAATTAAGTCTTTCAAGCATATTGGT